>NZ_JANIKJ010000004.1:0-175457 GCF_024580965.1 Corynebacterium kozikiae | reverse complement strand
AGTGGCATGTCCTGGACCCGAAGCGAAGTGATCTACCCATGGCCAGTGTGAAGCAACAGTAAGATGTTGTGGAGGCGCGAACCCACTTAGGTTGAAAACTGAGGGGATGAGCTGTGGGTAGGGGTGAAAGGCCAATCAAACTTCGTGATAGCTGGTTCTCCCCGAAATGCATTTAGGTGCAGCGTTGTGTGTTTCTTCCTGGAGGTAGAGCTACTGGTTGGTTGAGCGGGACCACAATCTTAGCAATGTCAGCCAAACTCCGAATGCCAGGTAATGATAGTGCAGCAGTGAGACTGCGGGGGATAAGCTCCGTTGGTCGAAAGGGAAACAGCCCAGATCGCCGGTTAAGGCCCCTAAGGGTGTACTAAGTGGGAAAGGATGTGGGATCGCGAAGACAGCCAGGAGGTTGGCTTAGAAGCAGCCATCCTTGAAAGAGTGCGTAATAGCTCACTGGTCGAGTGGTTCTGCGCCGACAATGTAGCGGGGCTCAAGTACACCGCCGAAACCGCGGCAACATGATCTTTTGGTTGTGTTGGGTAGGGGAGCGTCGTGCACTGCGGTGAAGCGCCCGAGTGATCGTGGTGTGGAGTGTGTGCGAGTGAGAATGCAGGCATGAGTAACGAATGACAAGTGAGAAACTTGTCCGCCGGATGACTAAGGGTTCCTGGGTCAAGCTAATCTTCCCAGGGTGAGTCGGGACCTAAGGCGAGGCCGACAGGCGTAGTCGATGGACAACCAGTTGATATTCTGGTACCCGTGCATACGCGACAAATGGTGAATCAATTACACTAACCACCCACTACTCACTATGTTCCATGCTTTTGTGTGGTTGTGGTGTGTGGTGCGTGGGACCTTGGTTGGTAGTAGCCAAGTGATGGGGTGACACAGGTTGGTAGCCAAGCCACTGATTGGATTGTGGTGTAAGCGTGTGGCCCGTGATATAGGCAAATCCGTATCACATTTAAAGGGTGAGGCGTGATGCGTACCCATTTTGGGGATGTTGGTGATCCTATGCTGTCGAGAAAAGCCTCTAGCGAGTGTGTGTATGGCCCGTACCCATAACCGACACAGGTGGTCAGGTAGAGAATACTAAGGCGATCGGGTGAACTGTGGTTAAGGAACTCGGCAAAATGCCCCCGTAACTTCGGGAGAAGGGGGACCACTGCTGGTGACTAACAGGTTGAGCTGGTGGTGGTCGCAGAGAATAGAGGGAAGCGACTGTTTATTAAAAACACAGGTCCGTGCGAAAACGTGGAAGTTGATGTATACGGACTGACGCCTGCCCGGTGCTGGAAGGTTAAGAGGACCTGTTAGACCTACTTGTTGGGTCGAAGCGGAGAATTTAAGCCCCAGTAAACGGCGGTGGTAACTATAACCATCCTAAGGTAGCGAAATTCCTTGTCGGGTAAGTTCCGACCTGCACGAATGGCGTAACGACTTCCCTGCTGTCTCAACCACAGGCCCGGTGAAATTGCAGTACGAGTAAAGATGCTCGTTACGCGCGGCAGGACGAAAAGACCCCGGGACCTTCACTATAGCTTGGTATTGGTGTTTGGTTCGGTTTGTGTAGGATAGGTGGGAGACGTTGAGGCCATATCGCTAGGTGTGGTGGAGTCGAAAGTTGAAATACCACTCTGATCGGATTGAGCACCTCAACCTTGGCCCATGATCTGGGTTGGGGACAGTGCCTGGTGGGTAGTTTAACTGGGGCGGTTGCCTCCTAAACTGTAACGGAGGCGCCCAAAGGTTCCCTCAGCCTGGTTGGCAATCAGGTGTTGAGTGTAAGTGCACAAGGGAGCTTGACTGTGAGAGCGACAGCTCAAGCAGGTACGAAAGTAGGGACTAGTGATCCGGCACCTACGTGTGGAAGTGGTGTCGCTCAACGGATAAAAGGTACCCCGGGGATAACAGGCTGATCTTCCCCAAGAGTCCATATCGACGGGATGGTTTGGCACCTCGATGTCGGCTCGTCGCATCCTGGGGCTGGAGTAGGTCCCAAGGGTTGGGCTGTTCGCCCATTAAAGCGGCACGCGAGCTGGGTTTAGAACGTCGTGAGACAGTTCGGTCTCTATCCGCCGCGCGCGTAGAAACTTGAAGAAGGCTGTCCCTAGTACGAGAGGACCGGGACGGACGTACCTCTAGTATGCCAGTTGTCACGCCCGTGGCACGGCTGGTTAGCTACGTACGGAAGGGATAACCGCTGAAAGCATCTAAGCGGGAAGCCTGTTCTAAGATGAGGTTTCATTTGAGGTTCCCTGAAGACTACAGGGTTGATAGGCCAGAACTGGAAGCACAGTAATGTGTGCAGGTGACTGGTACTAATACACCGACAAACACACAAAACAAACAAACAAAGCATCAACACAAAGAAGAATTGTTGATACGCCGCGTCCACTATGCAGTATCTGACACAACACCCCACAAACAAACCAATTACAGCAGCACAGCAACAAAATGATGTGTCGGTGGTTATAGCGTCGGGGCCACGCCCGGTCCCATTCCGAACCCGGAAGCTAAGCCCGACAGCGCTGATGGTACTGCACCCGGGAGGGTGTGGGAGAGTAAGTCACCGCCGACCTAAAACTCCAAAAACAAATGATGATGCGGGGCGCCCCAACAGGCACCCCGCATCATCTGCATCTTCACACAATTCACCAGCTCCGCAGAGCCTCAAACCTCCGCGGCACACCGCTGAGTGGATCAACAAACTCCAACACCTTCGCCGTCAAATGCATCGGCCGAGCATAATCCTCCGCCTCCAAAGGCAAAACCGTTGGATACGCCGGATCACCCAAGATGGGCACGCCAGCCTGCAACATATGCAACCGCAACTGATGCGTCTTGCCCGTCTCAGGCTTCAACACGTAGCACCCTAGAGAGCCGTCCACTCCATGCAGTTCCTGCAACGCCCGTTCACGCGAGGGTTCCAAGCGCGAAACGCCGGCAACAACCGTAAACGCATTCGGCTCCCCATCAACAATCAACGCCTGGACTTGCCCAGGGGTTTTGTCCATACGGGAAGCCCAGCGGGTGCCCGCAGTTACCGAAGCATCAAAAGCGGCAATAGCCTCATACGTCTTCTGGGCTTCGCGGCGAGCAAACAACTCCTGGTACGCACCTCGTACGTCCCTGTGCTTGGTGAACACCAACACCCCGGAGGTAAGACGGTCCAGCCGGTGTGCCGGAGCAAGATCATCAATGCCAGTAGCACGGCGCAGTTGGACGGTCGCGGTATTCACGATGTGCATACCCCTAGGCATCGTGGCCATAAAAGGAGGTTTGTCCACAACAAGCAGGTTGGCGTCTTCAAAAATGATTTCGCACTGATAGGGGAGGGGCTTCTCGGGGAAGGGGATGCGGTAGAACCAGAGGTCGTCGTGTTCCTGCAGCACCGTTGTTGGTGTTGCCACCTGGTACTTCGGTCCGATGATGACTTCCTGAGCTGCGAAGCGAGCCTTGAGCCCTGCCTCGTTGTCGCCGTCGGCACGCCTTCTTTGCGTCTTGATGAGGTGCCACGCAAAATCCCAGGCAGTGGCGCCCACGAACTCGGCGGGGACGCGCGCGCGGCTGGGGTTGAGGCCGTCTTTGATTGGCAGAGGGCTGCGCCCGAGGGGAAACTGTACTAGCCTATCTGCCATGGATTTGAATGCACTCCTTCAGCCGGTTGTTGACTTCTTTTCGCAGGGTATTGGCGCAGTGATTGCGCGCATGCTGCAGGCCATTTTCATGGTACTGTACCCCGCAAACGCCCCCGCAGCACACATCTAGGTCAGCGCCCTCGCCCCTGGTGACCTGCTCATTCGGCGCAGCAGATTCCCTCTTGCGGGGGCTTGTCCTCCGTCACACACTGGTCATGACCAGTTGCGTGGCGTTAGGATAAGGGTAGTTCGTACCGCGCAGGCGGTGAGGGGTTTAAAGCCCGCCCCAACGTCGCAATGGGCTGAGAAAGGGCAATGAAGGGTGAGTCATGTCCGTTGAAAATATCGTCGTTGTAGCAGTTGATGGCTCCGACGCCTCCAAGAACGCCGTGCGCTGGGCCGCAAACACCGCAAACAAGCGGGGCATCCCCCTGCGCCTTGCTTCTAGTTACACCATGCCGCAGTTCCTCTACGCGGAGGGAATGGTGCCGCCGCAAGAGTTGTTCGAGGAGCTCCAGGCAGAATCCATGGAGATCATCGAGGCCGCACGCAACATTGCGTTCGAGGTAGCCCCAGACCTCAAGGTGGGCTACACCGTTGCTGAGGGCAGCCCGATCGACATGCTCCTGGAAATGTCTGAAACCGTCACCATGATCGTGATGGGCTCCCGCGGCCTAGGCGGCCTTTCCGGCATGGTGATGGGCTCCGTCTCTGCGGCCATAGTCAGCCACGCGCACTGCCCGGTGGTTGTGGTGCGCGAAGACAACCAGCTCACTGAGGCCAACAAGTACGGCCCGGTGGTGGTAGGTGTAGATGGTTCCGACGTCTCCCAGCGCGCCACGGAATTCGCGTTCCAGGAGGCGCAAGCTCGTGGGGCGAAGCTGGTGGCTGTGCACACTTGGATGGATATGCAGGTGCAGGCTTCCCTCGCCGGGTTGGCTGCAGCACAGCAGGACTGGGAAGAGATCGAACGCGAGCAGACGGAATTGCTCCGCGAACGCATCGAGCCCATGCTCAACAAGTTCCCTGGCGTAGAAGTGGAGATGGTGATCGCCCGCGACCGGCCAATCCGTGCACTCGTGGAGAACGCTACCGACGCCCAACTGCTCGTGGTCGGCTCTCATGGACGAGGCGGGTTCCGCGGCATGCTGCTCGGCTCCACCTCCCGTGCGCTGCTCCAGCAGGCACCATGCCCGCTGGTGGTTGTGCGCCCAAATGAAGGCGCCTAAATGCCGTAGATTGGGTGTAGAATGAGCGCTTAATATGCGTGTAAATGCAAGTGTTACATAATTGTTACAGCCCGCCTTTACCTACTGGTAAGGGCGGGTTTTTAGATAGTGGACAGGTCCACAAGTTGGCATAACTGCAGCGTGGCAGGTGCAGCAACGTTGCGGTTCGCGTAGAGTGGGGGCAGTTGGGAAACTTAACAATAATTTCTTGAGTCAAACTGCGTCCGCTCTGAATCGATTATCGATCGATGATCTCCCTTCGGAGATGATGCGGACCTAAAAGAAACTTACGAATTGTTGATAATTCATTTCAACGTGGAATTGAAAACATATTTTTAAGGAGTTGTTATGCCACCCCTCGGTTTTATCGGTTGGATTATCATTGGCGGCCTGGCAGGCTGGATTGCCTCCAAGATTAAGGGCACCGACGCAGAACAGGGCGTTCTGTTGAACATCATCGTTGGTGTTGTCGGCGGCTTCATCGGCGGCTGGCTGCTCACCCTCGTCGGCTTCGACGTTGCCGGTGGCGGCTGGATCTTCAGCTTTGTTACCTGCTTGATTGGTGCAGTGATCCTGCTGACCATCGTGAATATGGTGCGCGGGCGCAAGTAAGCGCTTCGCAGTACGCACTGCCTCAGCCCTTAAGGGCTGAGGCTTTTTTGCGTGTTGGGGCACCTTATCTACGCAAGAGTGCCCTGGTTGGAAAGCTCCATCAGCCGCCCAAACCGCAACGTACCAATTGAATAGACCGATCTGTTCGTTTATAGTGGAACGCAGTGCCTTATCGGGGCATGCACAGGTCTTCAACACGTCAAAGGCAAGGAGAAGCGTAGGTGGCAACCTCCACAGCGGCATCTGGTGCTAAGAAGAGTGCTTCGCGCCGCCGAAACCGCCCGAGTCCACGTGAACGGCTCCTGCAAAGCGCCACCACGCTGTTTACCACTGAGGGCATCCGTGTGATCGGCATTGACAGGATTCTCCGTGAGGCGGACGTTGCCAAAGCCAGCCTGTACTCCCTGTTCGGTTCCAAGGACAAGCTCGTCATCGCATACCTGGAAGCACTCGATGAGCAAGCGCGCGCAGACTACTACGCGCGTTGTGAGGGAATGAAGGACCCGGAATGGAAGATCCTGGCCTTCTTTGACCAGTGTATTGAGGAGCAGCCCAACGCAGACTTCCGTGGTTCGCACTTCCAAAACGCGGCGAATGAATACCCGCGCCCGGAAACGGAGACGGAGCGGGAAATCGTTGCAGTGGTCCACGAGCACCGCCGCTGGGTGCTGCAAACCCTCACTGACCTGCTGGAAGAAAAGAATGGTTACCCTGGGGTGACCCAGGCGCAGCAGCTCATGATCTTCCTGGACGGCGGCCTGGCTGGCGGGCGCCTCAACCGCAATTTGGATTCGCTACGCACCGCTCGGGACCTCGCATTGCAGTTGTTGTCTGCTCCGCCGGCGGATTACTCCATCTAGGTCTAGCTGGCAGGCTCTCCGCCGCGCGCGTCATCAGCACTCATGCCACGCTTCGCCGCTCGCTTCGCGCGGATCCGCTCCACGCGCTCATTCATGCGCTCTTTGGTGAGCTCTGACTCAATGGCGCTGCGCTGTTTACGAATCTCCTTCTTACGCGCCTTCTCAGCGGCTGCGGCGTCAATACGTTCCTGCTTCAAGTCCTTTAGGGCTTGGCGATGCTCAGCCGCCTTGCTTGGTTGGGTGATGCTGCGAATCCGGTGGCTGCGCAGGGAGCGCTTGTACGCGCGGAGTTCGCTGCGCCGCTGCTGGCGCTGGGCGCGTCGGGAAGCTTGGAAATTTTTGTGCTCCTGGTCAAAGGGGTAGCGCAGGGTGATGATGGTATATACCAGCGCGGTTTGGAGGAAGGTCCAGGTGTTGTTGGCGAACCAGTAAAGGATGATGGCCACGGGGATCGGGCCGGTGATGCCAATCATAAGGAGCATGAGGGGGGCGATCACCACGAAGGCCACGAGGATGTTGTTCATTTTGACGTTGAACTCGATGTCGTGGTCCGTGGTGTAGCGGTTGCGGATCACGGAGATCAGCATGTTGATCATGGTGAACGCACAGGCAGCGAGCAACCACGGGGTGATAAAGTTCTGCACGGCCTCTTGAGTGGTGCCCAGGCGGTTGAGGGCTTCGTCGGACATGGCGATGTACGCCGGCAGGGGGACGTCGTTGATCCGGACCTCTAGGAAGGAACGCACGTTGTCCGAGGTCAGTAAGCCAATTGGGGCGTGCTCCGCTGTGTCCAGACCCTCGGTGGGGCGCGCCATCCGCAGCAACACTTGGTAAAGACCCAGGAACACCGGCACCTGAATGAGGGCTGGCACACATCCAGCCAAAGCATTGTAGTTATACTCTTTTGCTAATTCCTTGGTGAGCTGGCGCTGCTTTTCAATGGACTCGCGGTCTGTTTTCTCGCCGTATTCCTCACGGATTCGGTACTGGTGCGGGCGCATGAGCACCCCGAGGCGCGCGGACTTGGATTGCATCCAGAAGAATGGGGCGATCAAGCTGCGCACTGTCACCACGAGCGCGAAGATGGACGCGATCCACGCGGTGTCCTCGGCCAACCCAAAAGTGCTGGTGAATAGCCAATGCCACAGGCGCATGATGCCTGATACCGGGTAGATGAACCATTCCAACATGGGCGTGAACGCTCTCCTTGCTCTGCCGCTCACCGTGGGTGGTGGGGGCTTGTGGTGTTGCTTCTCGGGCATTGTTTGGCGCTGCCGACGCCGCCACGCGCCGCACCACACAACGTTGCCCGGCGCTCGCAGGGCCACAGGCACGGCTTGAACGGCTTAATACTACCCACAGCTTGCAGGGGCTACCGCTTTGTGAGCACAAAAGGCTAGACTGCAAGGCGCATGCTTTCAAGAAACTGTGAGGACAAGCGCTTTTCACTATGAGTACTTCAACCATCAGCGCGCCTGGGGGACACACGCAGAACCCACAGCCACGCCGTTCCAAGGTATCCATCTCCCAGGTCATCGGCGAGTTGTTGCTCACCGTGGGTGTGGTGCTGTTCCTGTTCGCGTTCTATGAGTCCTATTGGACCAACATTGCTTCCGGCAAGGCCAACGCGGCTGCGGACGCCCAGATGGAGGAGCAGTGGCAGAACCAGCGGGTGAACCCGCGCGGGCAGATTACCCCGGCGCTCGGTGATGCGTTTGCGCGCCTCTACATCCCCACCTTTGGCTCTGATTTCCAGTTCGCCGTAGTGGAGGGCACCTCTGATGAGGATTTGAACCGCGGCCCAGGGCGCTACGTGGATACGCAGATGCCGGGTGAGGCTGGCAACTTTGCCATCGCCGGGCACCGCGTGGGCAAGGGCGCACCGTTCAATGACCTTGGCAACCTGCAGACCTGTGACGCCATCGTGATTGAAACCCAGACCGCGTGGGAGGTGTACCGGGTGCTGCCGATCGACGCCCAAGGTGAAGCTCGCCGCGCCGAGGCCCTGGACTGCTTCACCCCGGAGCAGACCGAGCGCATGATCAGCGGCGAATACGCCGGCGTGAACGGCCGCTACATCACCACTCCTGGTGATATCAACACCATCAGCGCGGTTCCCGGCACGGACATCATCACCGCGGACCCAGGCATGGAAAAGATGATCACGCTGACCACCTGCCACCCGCAGTTCTCAAACGCGGAGCGCATGATCGTCCACGGTATGCTCACCGATTCCATCCCCAAGGTTGGCGACGGCTCCCGCCCAGCCGTACTTCAGGAGGCATAAACAACATGTACGGACTTTTCTGGCGCAGCCTGCCTGGGCCTTTCATCGTGAAGTTGCTCATCACCCTGGCGGTGCTCGTTGGCGTGTTCTTCCTGCTCATGGAAGTGGTTTTCCCGTGGGTGTCCACCATGATGCCCTACAACGACGTAGCAGTATAGGCAGCCCCCGCCCCGCTAAGGCAGTTACAGCCCCAGGCGGTTGATGGTCTCCAGCGCGATGCTTTCCGCCTTGACGGACTGATTCTGGTTGCTGAACACCACCACGGCGATGTTGCCCTTCTGTACGGCATATTTGGAGCCGAACTCGTTGCCGATGCGCCCGCCCATCCAACCATCGGGATCATCCGCTGGCGGGTTTACCGGCTCAGTCTCTGCAATCGGGGCGGCCCAGTTCACCACGCGAATCGCCGACTCCTGATCAGGCATATGACGCACAATCACCGTTGCCTGCGGCTCCTCGGGATAGGACCAGAACACGCAGGCTGGGGTGTCAAAGCGGGTGTCAATGCCCACGCCGGTCATGCGCTGGCCGTTGGTATCCGCCACCCATTGCGTATCCAGGTAGGGGCACTCTTCCCAGGACTCGCGCCCACCGGGGACCTCCGGGAGGGCGTCAATAGGCAGGCCCTGGTCAAGCACTGCGGCTTCAGCGGCCGACGCCACCGCCTCTGTTGTCTGCGCACTCGTTTCCGTTCCACTCGGTTGATTTCCGCAAGCGCTAAGCGCCAGGGCGGCGGTGGTGAGCACGGGAAGCAGTAAGGTACGAGTCATGGAATTCAGCCTAGAGTCTGAAATGGAAAACACCAACGCGGCTGCAGAAAGCAAGCGTGGGTGGTTCCGCCTCCCAGAGCTCAACAGGGAAGAAAGCAATATCTACTCCACCGCGCCGGGGGCAAACAAGCTGGCGATGGCGGTGAACACGTTGACGTCGGTACTGCTCGTGGTGGCGCTGGTGCAGACGGGGCAGCAGAACCAGGCATTCATCGCGGTGGGACTTACCGCCGCTTTTGCAATGGTGTACGGCACCGGCATGCTGCGCCAAGAAGCTACCGATCCTTGGCTGCGCCTCTTGTGGATTGCGCTGCTCACCGCGGTGTGGGTGCTCATGCTGCCGGTGATCCCCGTGGCGGTGTACCTGGTGCTGCCCATGTATTTCATGGTGCTGCGTGTGATACCGGACATTCGCGGCGTGGTGGCCATCGTGGCGCTGACGTTCATGGCGGTGATGAGCCGCTGGCCGGAGATCACCTTTGGTGCGGTGGTGGGGCCTGTGGTGAGTGCGCTCGTGGTGATCGGCATGCATCTGGCGTTCGTGGCTTCCTGGCGCGGCGCGAGAGAGCGTGAAGCGTTGATTGAGGAATTGATGAGCACCCGTAACCAGTTGGCCGCAACCGAACGTGCGGCGGGTGTGGCGGAAGAACGCCAACGCATTGCCCATGAAATTCATGACACGCTCGCCCAGGGCCTTTCCAGTATCCAAATGCTGCTGCGGGTGGCTGAGCAGGACATCCTCAATTCCTCCATGTCCGAAGAGGAGCGCCTGCTTCCTTTGAAACGCATGGAATTGGCACGCCAGACCGCGGCGGACAACTTGGGTGAAGCCCGAGCCATGATCGCGGCGCTGCAGCCGGCGGCGCTTTCCAAAACGTCCCTTGAGGGGGCGCTGCACCGCGCAGCGAACCAGGTGGTGGGCCCGGAAGTGTGCATCCTTGTGGAGGGTGAGGAGCGGCAGTTGCCGATGCGCACGGAGGCGTCGTTGCTGCGCATCGCGCAAGGGGCGCTGGGTAACGTGGCAAAACACGCCCACGCCACCCGCTGCCAGGTGACGCTGACGTATGAAGAAGATGAGGTCCGCCTGGACGTGGTGGATGACGGCCAGGGCTTTGACCCCACCGCTGTATCCAGCGAGCATGCAGGGCTTGGCCACATTGGGTTGGCGGCGATGCGGCAGCGAGCCCGCGAGCAAGGCGGTGTGTTGGAGGTGGAAAGCGCGCCGGGGGAGGGTACGGCGGTTTCGCTGGCACTGCCCATCAATCAAAAGGGGTAGACTTTAGCCCGTTATGTGGAACTGACCCCCAACTTTAGGGTGGGGAGGATGGAGCGAAGCGATGATTCGGGTGCTGCTTGCCGACGACCACGAGATCGTGCGCCTCGGGCTGCGCGCGGTGCTGGAAAGCACCAAAGACATTGAGGTTGTGGGAGAAGTAGCTACCGCTGAAGATGCCATCGCTGCAGCTCAGGCGGGTGGGATCGATGTGATCCTGATGGATCTTCGCTTCGGAGCAGGCGTTGAGGGCACCAAGCTGCGCACCGGCGCGGACGCCACCGCGGAGATCAAGCGCACCATTGCGCAACCCCCGCATGTGCTGGTGGTGACCAACTACGACACCGACGCAGACATCCTCGGCGCCATCGAGGCGGGCGCGCTTGGCTACCTGCTCAAAGACGCACCCCCGGAGGAGTTGTTGGCTGCGGTGCGCTCCGCCGCTGAAGGCGATTCCACCCTTTCCCCCACGGTGGCCACGCGCCTCATGACTCGCGTGCGCACCCCCAGAACCTCGCTCACCCCAAGGGAGTTGGAGGTACTGAAGTTGGTGGCGGCTGGAAGTTCCAACAAGGAAATTGGGCACATCCTGCTGCTTTCCGAGGCCACCGTGAAAAGCCACCTTGTGCATATCTACGACAAAATGGGTGTGCGGTCGCGCACCTCGGCGGTGGCGGCGGCCCGCGAGCAGGGTGTGCTGTAGGCTTTCGGCTTTTCTGCCTTATGTGTTAGGCGCCGGCCTGGAGATACTCATCAATGATGTGCTGCGGGATCTTGCCGCGGGTGGAAACCTCGTAGCCCATACCCTTAGCCCAAACGCGAACCGCCTTTGGGTCGTACTTCGGCGAAAAGGCTGGGCGGCGCCCGGTGCTGAGCTTGCGTGCTGAGGAAAGGTAGGGCTCTAGCACCTCAAGGAACTTCTCGGCGTTCTTTGCGGAAAGATCCATTACGTATTCCACGCCATTGACGGTGAAGTTCACAATGTGCACTTCTTCCTCGGTCAAAGGGGTGTTATCCAGATCATCAAAATACTGGGTGATTTCGCGGCGTGCCATCAGTGGTCCTTTCTCGGTTTTCTGGGGCAAATAAATGCTGTTCAACGATTGAAAAAGATGAATTTAGGCCGCACGCTAATTGATTATCAGCGTACGGCCTAAATAGTAGTCCTTGGAAAGCGCTTTCACCAAGCAATCAATAAAAGTGTTCCAAAATTACTCACGCGCTAGTATCAGCAGGTCCCTGCAAAAGTGGATTTAGATTTGCTTTTGGCGCTTTTGCTGGATTTGCTTTGCAAGCTGATCCAAATCGGCGCTGATTGCCCGAAGTGCGCGGGTACGCAATTCCGGAGTCATGTATTCAGCGTTGTTTGCGGAATCCTCCAGCTCCTCAAGGCGGTCTTTCGCGTCCTCTTTGAAGCCCTGGGGCAGGTTGGTGACCTTCAAGGAGGAACGCATTGCCTCAATGCGGGCCTTTTGTTCTGCGCCGTGGCCGGCAAATCGGCCGAGGTCCGCGCGGGAAACACCAAGCGCGTTTGCGCGGCGCCCGTTGAGGTATTCGCGGATCGCCATGAGGCCGCGGAAGGCCAGTGGCAATGCCAGCGGGGCAATTGCGCGGGCGGCACCGGAGTAACGCATTACGGTGTCTTTGTTAAATTTGCCTGCGCGCATTTGTTGGGTGAGCTCTTTGGCCATCTTTTCATCGTGCTTGCGCTTGCGCTTCAGGCCCTTGGCTTCTTCCTTTGCCACGCGTTTCTCTGCCTTAGTGAGCAGTTTTGCGCGGCGCAATTCCAACTTGTGCGCCTCTTTCACCTCTTGGCGGGCTTGGGCCTCAGCGGCCTTAATCTTTGCCTTTGCATCGATGCGGGCGTTGCGGATTGCCTTGAAAATACCCATCTGTTCCTCATCCAGTTCCGGTTGTACGAACCAATTCCCCTAAAGCCTACTAGTCAGTGACAACATTTACCGCCCGCCATACACAATCCGTCTGTCACACAAACCTTGGAAACTGGGGTTGCAGTCCCCCTAGGCGTTAGGCTTGGAACGCAGGCCCGCGCACGAGCGTGGAGCCCAACTTCAACAATCCTCGCACAGCAAAAGACTTTTGGAGCAGCAGCCCATTTCAGCAGCAAGCATTGACCCCTTCACGCCGGCAGTCATCCAGCCGGCGGACCTGGTGGGGTGCCAATACCGGCGGGTGCAGCAGAGCCGTTTCCCTGACACCCCGCCCACCGAGCAGTCTGCGCTGCGCAAATTACGCTTGGCCGCCGCCCGCGAGGAGGTGTTAGCAACCCTGCCAACCGCCCCCGCCAAGGGTGATAGCAGGAATTTCTTGCGCATTGACTTGGCGAGCAGCGACACCGAGGATGAGCGGGAGTTCGCCACCCTTGAAGCCCTGGCGGCGCGGGCGAACATTGTGACATCTGCGGTGCTGCGCGCGTCGGTAGGCGATTCAGGCAGCGTGCTGGTGGCGCTCGACGCCTTGATCCGCAGGGCTGACGGCACCTATATGCCGCTGCTGGTGAGCAATCACCGGGTGGCGCGGCCGGCAACGGATACGCGCAGGCAGGTGCGGGTGGTGGATACGTCGCGGCTGGGGCTCGGCGCAGGTTATACGGTGGGGGCGCGGCTGAAGCACCACTCGATTGATTCCTTTACGCTTGCCGCGGCGGCGCGGGCGCTGGAGGAGCTGGGGCTCGGGTCGCGGCGTGGGGCCCTAATCGGGCAGAACCGCGCGCAGGCCTACATTCTGAACACTGACCTGCTGCAACCCGGCCTCGACGCAGCACTGCGCATCCCTGCCGCCACCCAAGCGCGCCGCATCAAAGAATGCGTAGGCTGCCGGTTCTGGCAGCACTGCCAGCAGGAACTCCAGGCCCGTGACGACCTCAGCCTCTTCCTCCCCGGCGACCGCGGCCAAGCGTTCCGGGAGCAGGGCATTGAGACGGTGCAGGGGCTTATCGACGCACGCCTGGGCCCGCCATCGCTTTTGGCCGCCGCGTGGCGCGCCGGAATCCCCGTGTTGAAAATAGCCGATGAGGTGCAGTTTCCCCGATTTGATGTGGAAATTGACGTTGACGTGGAGGCCTATCTCGACCAGGGCGCCTACCTCTGGGGCACGTTCGACGGCCGCAGCTACCGCCCCTTTGTCACTTGGGGTGGGCTCGGCCAAGCCGAGGAGGCGCGCAATTTTGCCAACTTTTGGGCCTGGTTGGTGCAGCAACGCCGCGCTGCCGCACAGGCGGGCAAATCGCTGGGCGTGTTCTGCTATTCCGCGCACGGCGAAAACCACTGGCTGAAGTTCTCCGCCCGGCGCTTCCACGGCAAATACCCCGACGTGCCCAGCGTGGAGGAAGTCACCGAGTTCATCAGCTCCCCGCATTGGATCGACGTCTTTGCTTCAGTAAAGGCGCAGCTCGTGGGCCCGGAAGGCATCGGGTTGAAAGTGGTGGCGCCGCAAGCCGGCTACCACTGGGCGCAAGACAACGTGGACGGCGAGGCCTCCGTGGCGCTCTACCTTGAAGCCATCGGGCAGGTGGAGGGCGCCGATCCGCAAGCCGCACGGGACACCTTGCTTAGCTACAACGGCGACGACTGCCAAGCCACCGCCGCCGTGCGGAAATGGCTGGCCGCGGGCGCGCCGGGTGCGCCGAAGCTCAATTAGGCGCTAGGCAGGCCTAAGCGTTCCTTGCTACTCAGGCACGACTTGCAGCGTCATCCCCTGCTGGCGGTGCCCGGCGATGGTGCACCAGCCTTCGATTGCCGCGTTGATCGCCCCGGCGGAGAAGGTGATGGTTTCACCGGGCAGTAGGCGCCCGGATTGCGCACCGTTGTCCAGGCGGAGGTCGTGGGGTTGATCGTCGTTGTTGACCAGCGTGATGGATAGCTCATTGCCCGCTGGCACTGTGATGACGTCAGGCGCAAAGTGCATCCCCGTCATCTCTACCGTCACTTCAGTCACTGGCCCGCCGCTGGATCCCGACGCCGGCAAAGGAGCAACGGGAGCGGCAAGCCCACCGAAGCACGCCACCACCAGCGCCAGTGTGGCCACACCCAGGCTCACCTGGTTGTAGCGCGGGGAATCCGGCAGGGCAATCGGTTCGCGTTTCTTGCGAATCACCCCGAGCTGCGCGCGCACCGCCTGCGGCACCAGCAGCAGGAACACCGCCAATGAAGCGAACACCAGCAGGGAAAGCGCCACCCGCAACCAGGACTGCTCCGCCAGCAACCACAGCGCCAATCCCACGTTGAGCAGCGTTGCCCGCAGCAAACCGGCCCGCCCCATCATGGCCAAACCGGTGCGCGTAGCCGCGGGACCCCCGCCGATGTTCGAAGGCAGCAGGAAACTCAGCACGCTGATCAGCAGTTGCGCAGCGAACCCCACGAGCAGCGGCAAAGTGGGCAACGCAATGTCTACCACCCGCTGCGCCTGTAGCGCACTCACAGCGCAGGCCCCCAGACCGTACAGCAGCCACAGGGGAGCGAGTCCGACGCCCACAGCGCTGTAGGACATGCGGTCGCGTGGGTCGCGCAGCACCGTGCGCACGCAGTGCAGCCAGGAACGCCCTGCCACGAGCCACCCCGCCGCGTACAGGATGAGGCCTGCGGCTGCCGCCTTGGGGACGTCGGCAAGCGCTGCTCCCGTTGCAACAGTAACGCCGAGTGTCATGAGCCCCAGCGCAGGACGGATGTGTTCCGGACCGGCTTGGGTGCGCCAGAGGGTGGGGAAGAGCACCATGAGGGAGGCGAAGGCCGTAAGCCCCACAAATCCCAGCAGGTTCACCACTAGGTGCGCGAGCAGAAGTTTTTCTTTGTCCCAGGCCTCGGCGGCCATCATTGCCCCGAACACCGCGCCTATTGGCAGGCACGCTGCGGCGATAATGTAGGTGCTTACCAGGTGCCGGTAGCGTTGGCCACGCGAGCTGGCCCGAAACTGCCAGCCCAGGTAGCAGGCGTGGAAAAGCAGCGATCCGCCGACGACCGTGGCACCAACAGCAGTCACTGGCCACAGGTTGGCAAGCTTGCCGACGAGCGTAATTGCGATACCCGCATTCAGAATCCAAATGCGCCGCACCTGCCACGCACGGCTCTCCTCCGGCAAGCGGGTATGCAGGAAGTTCTCCGTGAAATGCTGCGACCACAACTGGATTGAGTTCGTGACCGCACCCAAGGTGAACAGGTGAATGAGCAGCCAGCGGTACTGCGGAATTGCCCAGTGGAACAGACCAACCACCACAATGAGCGCCAACCAGATCTGCACCGGCCGGCCAGCTTTGCGATGCCACGCGTTTGCACGCAGGCGCTTGCTGGAATGGGAGGTCTGGCTCGGGCCGTCTGTGCCGTCGGGGCCGTTGGGGCCGTGTTCCGTCGGGGTATGGAGGGCCGGTGACACAGTGGGGTGGGGCAGGGGACTGGTGCTCATGCAACGCAATCTACCCACGCGGGCGCACAAGCTAAAGCCAGTGGCGTCGGTCGTGAGAAATGCCACCGAAGACGGGCATCATTCGCCGTGGCGCCTTGCGCCCAAGACCCAAAACCCAAGACCCAAGACCCAAGAAAGGCAAAACCCCGCCGAAGCGGGGTGATGCTAGCGCTGACGTGCGCCTTTTAGGATTCTTACTTGGTTGCAGCCTCGTAGCGCTTTGCAACCTCGTCCCAGTTGAAGACGTTCCAGACTGCCTCAACGTAGTCAGCCTTCACGTTCTTGTACTGCAGGTAGAAAGCGTGCTCCCACATGTCGAGCAGCAGGAGTGGCTCGAGGTCGATGGAGAGGTTGCCCTGCTGGTCGGTCATCTGCTCGATGACCAGGCGCTCGCCTACCTTGTCGTAACCGAGCACTGCCCAGCCGGAACCCTGCAGGCCCAGGGCTGCTGCGTTGAAGTGAGCCTTGAAAGCATCGAAGGAACCGAACTCAGCGTTAATTGCCTCAGCAAGAGCGCCGGTTGGCTCGCCGCCACCGTTAGGGGAGAGGTTCTTCCAGAACAGGGAGTGGTTGGTGTGGCCACCCAGGTTGAACGCCAGGTCCTTGGACAGGGCGGTAACTACAGCGGCGATGGAGCCATCCTTGCGGGCGGCCTCAAGCTTCTCCAGTGCGGTGTTTGCACCGTTGACGTAGTTCTGGTGGTGCTTGGAGTGGTGCAGCTCCATAATCTCGGCGCTGATGTGGGGCTCGAGAGCGTCGTATGCGTAGTCAAGCTCTGGCAGGGTGTACTTCTGTGCCATGATGATCAATCCTTCCGGATGTTCGTTGTGCTAATTTTCGCTGTCCCGAGTAGTGTGGCCACCCCAGCGAGTGTGCTGCGGCCGCCACATTGGGGGCATGTCAACCATGATAGGTCAATGCTGGAATTTCGCAACAAAAATATTGGGGAAGGCTTTTGACGCCCAGCGGAGGCGCCACCGGAAGGCAACATGGAATACTGCAGGAAGGTGCAGCGCTGTAGGAAAAGCCTGAAACGCCTCGCCGCACAATTTGCCGCAGAATATAAGGAGCATCATGGGTTTTCTTTTCCCGCCAATTCAGCCCCACCTGGTAGACCCTGAGCAGGCCCTGAAAGGTGGGAGCATGCCGGTGCTCGCTGAGCCGAAGCCACACACGGTGCTGGGCACCCCCATTACGGGGCCTTGGAAGCAAGGCCAAGAGGTGGTGTATGTGGGGCTAGGCTGCTATTGGGGTGCAGAAAAGATGTTTTGGGAAACCCCCGGCGTGGAGTCCACCTCAGTTGGTTTTGCCGGAGGTGTGACGCCGAACCCCACCTACCGGGAAGTGTGCACGGGGCGCACCAACCACACGGAGATCGTGGAGGTTGTGTATGACCCCACCCAAATCAGCTTCGATGAAATCGTGGTGAAAGCCCTTGAGGCGCATGATCCCACGCAGGGTTTCCGCCAAGGCAATGACGTCGGTACGCAATACCGCTCCGCGATCTACACCGCCACCGAGGCCCAAGCCCAGCGCGCCCAGGAGATCGTGCAGGCCTACGAGCCGGCCCTGCGCGCGGCGGGTTACAGCGGCATCACCACCGAGGTCCTCCCGCTGGCACAGACCCCGGCCGGCGCCTACTACCGCGCGGAGGACGAACATCAGCAGTACCTGGACAAAAATCCGCTGGGGTACTGCCCGCATCATTCCACGGGTGTTGCCTGCGAGCTCTAAAAGAGTTCATCAAGGGTACCGACGCCCACAACGCCCGCAGGTGCTTGCGGCGCGCCGGGGCGCTGCAGGTACACCGCCTGCCAGCCAGCTTGGAGCGGCGCGAGGACGTCATTTTCCAGGTTGTCGCCCACCATGGTGATGTTGCTGGTGCCAAGGAGCTGGGCCACCTTGGTGTAGGCCTGCGGCTGGGGTTTCGGGTGGCCCAGCTCCACCGCTGCGAATACTTTGAGCCAGGGGTGGGCAATGCCTGCGTGCTTCATTTTCCTGAATTGCATCTCAAAGCCACCGTTTGTGAAAATGCCCACCGTAGCTCCCGTGCGGCGGGCGCGCTCTAGTGCGCTGGGGGCGTCGGGAAACGCAGTTGTTGCAGCCAAGTAGTGCGGATAGAAGCGCTGCAGCAGCTCCAGGGCTTCTTCTTCCGGGAGGTCGGGGGCGTTGAGATACTCCCGGACGCGGCCGATGCGCTGGCCCAGATAGGTGGCCTCGCCGCGCTCGAAGCGCTTGTACCAGGCGATTTCGATGGAACGCCAGCGTTCAGGGTCTGGAGTGCCCGGGGCGCCGATCTCCTGATGCCAGGCGATTGCCCCAGCGTGGGCAGCGTGGGCGGAGTCAATAAGGGTGTCATCCAGGTCAAAAAGGATGGCTGCGGGGCTGGGAGCTGACATGAAGTACAGCCTAGCGGCGCGGCTTGTGTATAGCAGTCCTGCGGTGTAGGTTAAATGCCTCGTTAAGGAAAATCTCAGTTTGTAAGGAACTGCTTGTGAAGTCTCAGTCCCAGGCGCACAACCGCCTGCGCCGCCGTATCTTTTCCACCGTGGCCTGTACCGCGCTCGTCACCGTTGCGCTGCCCGTCCATTCATTCGCCCAAGACGCAACTGAAACGCTGAGCACCACCGCCGGCCCAGAAAACGTTGCCCCAACCACGGCGATCCCAACGGATCATTTGGCCGCGCAGCATGAGCGAGTTCAACGCGTGCCCGAGCGCAACGGCTTGGACTACCCCACCAGCACTGCGACCACTACCGACGCCAACGGAGTGGAGAGTACCGTCACCAGCACGCTGCGCCCGACGGTTCCCGAAGGCACCACTGTGGTTGCTCCGATGCCGCAGGATGCCGAGCCCACCTCAAAGGATACGGATACGGTGGGCCGCAATGCCGACGCTGTTGCGCTGCGCGGAGATGACGAACCCGATCCTTCCGACACCCCTGCTGAACCCGGCGAGTTCGGTGCTAAAGACAACGAGTTTAACCGTGGCACCTCCGGTAAGGCCATTGGCTCCGACAAGTGGGGCTATGTGGGTGACCTGCAGCAAAGCACGGTTCCCGATGGCCGGCCGTACATGTACTACGGCCTGGGTATCAATGATGCGACTGGGAAAATCTACGCCACCTCCAACGCAAAATGCCGCACCATTTTTGGGTTCGACATTTGCCTTGGCGGCACCCCTGCAGTGTTCGGCTATGACGCAGTAGATCCCACGGCGGGCCAGTACGAAAGCAATGGCTTCTTCAATGCTACCGAAGACGCCGCGAGCGACGGCGTTGGTGCGCCGGTTGGCGAGGGCGACGTGTTTGAAAGCCCCACCGGCATGACCTTCCAAACCCCGCGCGGCGTGTACGTGGATTCCACCTCCGGCAACGTGTGGATTGTGGATTCCAGCCGCAACGGCTACACCCAATTTGATGCCGATGGCAACGTGATCCAAACCTACAAGCCCACCGGCGCTGGCGCACTTACTGAGCCCTATGGCATTGATGCATACGGCGATGAACTGTTTGTGACCTCCTACAACCAGAAGATCAATGTGTATGACAAGGCAACGGGCGAGTTCAAGCGTTCCATTCCTACCGCGCAGGCGCCCTGGGGCATGTCCATTGACCAAAAAACCGGCAACATCTACGTTGCAATGCACCAATACCAGCGTTCAATCCGCGTGTTTGACCAGCAGGGAAACCGCTTGCAGGACATCGTGATCCCTACGGATTTCACACGCAACCCAGACGGCACCATCACCGCTACCGCCGCACCAATGGGTGATGACGCCGCATGGCGCGAGCGCGGCCACGCCTTTGGCGTGACCTTTGACGAGGAGCGCAACCTCATCATCGCGTGGGACCAAAACGGCCAGTCCCGTGACGCATTCAAGGGCGTTACCGACGCAGACGCTGTGGATTACACCGATGACGGCGGCCGAATCTGGTTCTTCAATGCAACCACCGGCGTGCCGGAAGATGTACTCCAGCTCGACGAAGACAACCTGGGTAACCTGTGGAACGGCAGTATTGGTAAGCAGTCCCCACGCGGCGTGGTGATGGACTCTCGCGGTTTGGTGTACGCCACCACGCAGCAGTGGGACGGCACAGACCGCGACCCGCGCGTGATCTCCCGCGTGCAGATTTACGGCAAAACCCCAAACCCAGTGACCGACGCTAAGGCGACCATGTTCAACCGAGTGAACACCACCCAAGCCACTGATGCGAACGGTTCGCTCATCTTTGATGAGCGGGGCAACCCTGTGATGGAAGACCAAGTGGAGTCCATCGCACAGATTCGCTGGGTAGACCCAACGCCTGGGCCTCATCAGACGGATCTCAAGGACGTTGTGGTGGAGATTTCCTACGATGACGGCGAAACGTGGACTCAGTACAGCCAGGCGGCTGCGGCGGGTGCGAAGGAGATTTATGTTGCCGTGCCTGATGCTATGCGCAACAAGACCTACTACTTCCGCCTCACTCCTTTCAATGAGGCCGGCTCCGGTGATCCAGTGATTGTGGCTGCTGGTCTTGGAGAGACCAACATGCGCATCAACAAGGCCGCCCAGTTGGTGGATCGCAACGGCAATGGCAAGGCCGATGCTGGTGAAATCATCAACTACACCATCACCGTGAACACCGATGACGTGCTGGAAAACATTCAGGTCACCGACCCGATGTTCGATAAGGGCAGCTTGCAATGCAACAACAAACAGGTGCTCAACATTCTGGACCGCTCTGAAACACTCACTTGCACGGCGTCCCACACCGTCACCGCGCAGGACGTGAAGGAAGCTCTGGCGGCGGATTCACTCATCCACAACACCGCCACTGCCACAGCAGATGATGCTGTGCCAACCGCCACTGGTGAAACCGATTCCACGGGCAATCCAATCGGGAAAAAGTTGCAGCTCGCTGTAGCTGACTCCGCCGAGGTGCCAGTAGCCGAAGAAGTAGAGATCCCAATCATTCCGCTGCCCATCCCAGTGCCAAATCCGTTTACCCCTGATCAGCCGGTTTCTCCGGACGCTCCGCAGCCATCCGCGCCAGCCGCTCAGGCTCCTCAGGCTCAGGCCGCAGCGCCGGTGCGCAAGATGCTTGCGCAAACCGGTGTTGCCGGCATGATGGGTATTAGCGCTGCCGCTTTCGCATTGATTGCAGCCGGCGTGCTGGTGTTGCGCCGGGAAAGCGGGCGCCACAACGGCTAGTAGCGCCTACGCGAAACATCAACCCCCGAGGAGCAGTTCAGAGCGTGCTTCTTGGGGGTTGATTATTTTGAAGTGCGGGTGGGGCTGAGGCGGTGGCATCGGTAGACGAAGACTGTGGGGAAATCTGTGAAAAATCCCTCAAAACGGGCATGAAACCAATTAATCGGGCATAGTTGGGGGTGAATCATTTTCTGCGGAGAGAGGGTCGCTTCATGAAGAAGATCGTTGGAAACAAGGTTGTGCTGATCGGCGCCGGCGATGTTGGTGTTGCTTACGCCTTTGCTTTGGTGAATCAGGGCACCGTGGATCACCTGGCGATTATTGACATCGACGAGAAGAAGCTCGAGGGTAACGTCAAGGATTTGAACCATGGTGTGGTGTGGGCGCAGTCGCGCACCCGCGTCACCAAGGGCACCTACGCTGATTGCGAAGACGCAGCAATGGTGGTGATCTGCGCTGGCGCTGCGCAGAAGCCTGGTGAAACCCGCCTGCAGTTGGTGGATAAGAACATGCACATCATGAAGTCCATCGTGGACCAGGTGATGGCCAACAACTTTGACGGCATCTTCCTCATCGCTTCCAACCCAGTAGACGTACTCACCTACGCAGTGTGGAAGTACTCCGGTTTGGATTGGCACCGCGTCATCGGTTCCGGCACCGTGCTGGACTCCGCACGCTTCCGCTACATGCTGGGCGAGCGCTACGACGTTGCCCCAAGCTCCATCCACGCCTACATCATCGGCGAGCACGGCGATACCGAACTCCCAGTGCTGTCCTCTGCCACCGTGGCCGGTGTGTCCATGCGGAAGCAGCTTGAGAAGAATCCGGGGCTGGAGGCTGAGCTGGAGAAGGTGTTCGAGGAAACCCGCGACGCCGCCTACAACATCATCGAGGCTAAGGGTTCCACCTCCTACGGCATCGGCATGGGCTTGGCCCGCATCACCCGCGCTGTGATTCACAACCAGGAGGTGGCGCTGCCTGTTTCCGCGCTCCTGCAGGGCGAATACGGCCAGGAAGATATCTACATTGGCACCCCAGCGATCATCAACCGCCGCGGCATCAACCGCGTTGTGGAGCTGGAGCTGACCGACCACGAGATGGAGCGCTTCACGCACTCCGCCAACACCCTGCGCGCCGTGCAGGAGGAGTTCTTCCCAGCGAAGTAAGCCTGAACTGGCCTACCTCACCAGGGCTATTGAGCCCACACCACCCCAGCCGCGCTGTGAACCTCTGCCTGCTGGGGTGTTGTTCTTTGCTCACCCGGAGGCGGGTGCAGGCAAGTATCCGCGGGAAGCGGTTTTCTTGCGGTCGGTTTACAATAGGCAGCGGTTTGTCAGCCAAGTGTCAGAGGGATTGAAACCATGCACATCATTGCGCACCGAGGATTTCGGGGCCACTACCCAGAGATGTCCGAAATCGCGTTCCGGAGTGCCCTTGAAATGCCCATCCACGGTGTGGAGTGCGATGTTCGCCTATCCGCAGACGGCCAGGTGGTGTGCAACCACGACGCCACAATGCTGCGCACCGCAGGCGACCCGATGCGCGTTTCCAGGGCAACCGTTTCCCAGCTCAAGCGCCTCAACATCGGCACACAAGACGAGGTGCAGCGGGTGCTCACCCTTGATGAGTTGCTGGACATCATGGAGGACTACCCGGACAAGCACCTCTACATTGAAACCAAGCACCCAGTGGTCACCGGTCCCATCCTTGAGGAGCAGGTGGCGCTACGCCTGCGCTACCGGGGCCTGTTGGAAGATCCGCGGATTCACATCATCTCGTTTTCTCATGCCGCTATCCGCCGCATGGCGGCATTGGCGCCGCATCTTGACCGCATCTACCTGCGTCGGGAATGGGAGCTGCGCTACAACCCGCGTGACTTCGGCTTCTCCACCCCCACCGCCAAGGGGCTGTCCGTGATGCGTGGTCGCCTTACGCCGTCGCTGATTACCAGCGGCAAGAAGGGCGCGTACATGTGGACGGTGAATAAGGAAGAAGACATGCTCTGGGCCAAGGAACAGGGCGTTTCCATGATGGCCACGGACTTCCCAGACATTGCGCTGAAGCTCTTTGGCTGATGTTGAACCGCCACCCCGGCCACTTGGATTGCCCGGCTGGGGTAGCCGCCGGGGAAACGGGTAAATTGGTGGAATGGCTAAAAAGAACCGCAAGAAGGACAACCTGCCTGAGGGCATGAGCCGCCGCCAGGCAAAGCTCGCTGCTCGTGCGCAGGAACGCGCTGCATTTGAGAAGGACCCGCGCCCATACGCCGAGTACCCTTTTGAAACCACCCTGGTGGCGGTGCAGGAATTCGTGCCTTCCGCTACCGTGAAGGTTTCCGTTGTGGACTCCCCGCGCGATGTTTACCTATGCACCGTGCTGCCAGGCGGCGCCGCTGCGCTGGTGCGTGAACACGGTGAAGGCACCAGTGATGATGCGTTTGTGGCGCTGCAGACCCGCAACCGTTCCAACAATCCGGGCCGTGACCTGGCGTTTGCGCTGAACTGGGCGCGCAACGCCAAGCCGGGCCAGACGTTGGAAACGGGTATTGCCGACGGCACGCAGCCGCCGCTCACCGAAATCCTCGACCCGAAGGGTGAGTTCGAGGTTGTGGAGCACCACGACTTCGCGTGGTGGTTCCCAGCCGGGGCAAGCAGTAACCCGCAGGTTGCGCAGATTCTGCAGATGGCCAACGACTCCCTGGTGCCCTCCGAGCGCGTGGAGGCCAACGTACCCGGCACCACCTGGTGGGTCAACCCCGGTGGCAAGGCGCACATCCGTTGGGTGCGCAGCGAGGCCGAGGAGGTGCTGCTGCCCGCACTCGCAAGGATCGCGGCGCGCGGGGAACTCAAGCTTGGTGAGGAAACCAAGTTCGCCGGTGTATTCCGCACCAACGACCTCATGGTTCCCGTATGGGACCTTGAGCCGGAGCGCGAGCCCGCAAGCTACAAAGAAGACCTGGAGGCGCTGGACGCCAAGATCGCCGCTGAGCTGGAAAACACCGCCGATCTGAACGCGGAGGAGCGCAAGCAGCTCGAAAACATCAAGTCCAGGCAGGTCACAATCCGCTAGGACTCGCTATCGCTTGCAGAGAACACGCGCTTGTATAGAACTCGCGCAGCGCAGCAGTGAGCCGTAATCGCACCTGGTGGGGGAGGACCCTCCATCACCGGCGCGATTACGGCTTTTGCTATTTGTGAACCAACCCCTGCTAGCGCATTGCGCCAAAGAGTGCTTCGGCACCTTGCTCGTCCCAGAGCACAACGTCGCCTACCTCGGTGGAGGCAAAGCCCGCGTAGGGCACGGTTTCGGTTTGCACACCGGAACGCATAGCGAGGGCCACGCGGGCGAGGTGCCAGATGTGGTCGCCATTATCCACGGTGAAGCTCCCGGTGACGGCGTTGAGCGTAGGCAACATGCGCAACGGATTTGCCCAGGTGGTGGGGGAGGTCAGTTCATTGACCAGGGAGGCAAAGAACTCGCGTTGGCGCTGCACGCGGTCGATGTCACCCATCGCGGTTGCTCGAGTGCGCACATAACCCAAGGCGGTGGGCCCGTCCACGGTTTGGCAGCCTGCGGTGATGCTCAGTTGCGCTAGTGGGTCCTCAATCGGTTCCGCGGGGCACACCTGGATACCGCCCACGGCGTCCACCACGTTGGCGAGCCCACCCATGCCGATTTCCGCGTAGTGGTCAATGCGTAGCCCAGTTGCCCCTTCCACCGTGCTCACCAGGAGCGGGGCGCCACCATAGGTGAAGGATGCGTTGATCTTGTCCATCCCGTAGCCCGGAATCTCCACATAGGAATCACGCGGCAGCGACACCAACTTCGCCTGCCCCGTATTCGGGATGTGGAGCAACATGATGGTGTCTGTGCGCATCGAGCCGATGTCGCCACCCGTACCCAGCCGAGCCACATCCTCCTCACTCAGCCCGCTTCGGGAATCCGAGCCCACCAGCAGCCAGTTCGTCCCCGCCGTGTTGCCAATCTGCTGCGAGGGCATGGCCTCAATCCGGCTCAGGCGAGTATCCAGCCACAGCCCGCCAGCAATCACCAGCACAAGCAGCGTGGCAAGGATCCACTTCACGCTGCGCAGGCATCCAGGAGCCTTCCGACGTCGCCGCGCCGGCCGCGCACCACCTCCACCGCCAACCGGCTGGGGCTGAAACTGCCGCTGATATTGCGGCTGGTATTGGGGCTGGTACTGCTGGGGTTGGTATTGGGGTTGCTGCGGCGCATATTGCTGCGGCTGCTGAGTAGGGAAATACTGCTGCGGCCGCTGCGGTGCCTGCTGCGGCGCTGCTTGCTGAGGTTGCGCCGGTTGTTGCGGTTGCTGCGCTGGGAAGGATTCAAAACGAGTGGGCGCAACATTCGCTCCTGAGTCCATACGGGGCCGGCGCTGCGGTGGTTGCTGGCCGCGGCGGCGCACGGGGCGCCCATAGCGATCAAGCAGGGGCTTTCCGTCACGGCCAAGGATGTACTCGGAATTGTCTGAGCTCATATGCACATCTTAGCCAGAGCTATGCGCGTTACTGATCCCGTGAGACCCCGCCAGAAACCAGCAAACGCGCCACGCTAAATCCCCAGCCACGCACCCACAGAAGTTCCGGCGACGGCGCTGTAGCCTACGAACGCGACGGCGTCGATAAGAAAATGCGCCAGCACCAGCGGCCACACTTTGCCGTATCGCACAAACACCCAGCCAAAGAGCAACCCCATCACCACATTGCCCACACCGGCAGAAACGCCCTGGTAGAGATGGTAACTGCCGCGGAGGAGGGCCGCGAGGATGATTGCGGGCCACACCCCGCAACGCAGCTCGCGCAGGCGGGTGATGAAGTAAAAGACCACCACGATTTCCTCGGCAAACGCGTTGGCCGCTGAATACAGCAGTAATACCGGCACTTCCCACCACAGGTGCTCCAAAGTGGTGGGTACAACTTCTTTGCTCAAACCCAGATACAGCGCGCCGAGGTAAAAGGCGAGCCCCGGTATCCCGATTACCGCGGCCAATAGCGCGCCCCAGCCCCAGTCTCGGGCTTCCAGCATGGCCAACTTGTGGTGGGGCCACAGCAGGTACAGCGCTAAACAACCCCAGGAAAACAATGTTGCAGCACCGAGCACCTGCAGCCCGAGATCCAGCCACGACACTGCCACCTGCTGCGCGTGCAATGTGGTGCTTTGGTCATTCAGTGGCGTGGGGTCTAAAAGCGCACTGATGAGCCGCAGCAAGGAACGTAGCCCAGAGGTGCCAAAGCTGAGCACCAGCACGATCGCCACCTCGATGACCAGTAGCTTGCGCACCTGCGCCGCCCTCATGATCCCTCCAAAACCTGCGCCACCGCGAAGAGCTGCGCTGGGGTGAGGCGCAAATTCAGCAGGTGCAAGCCCACCTTATTGGCGTCCGGCACATTCAACGCCCCCAACCCAGACATGTTGGCCATGGTTGCCCAGGGCGTCCAACGGGTTTGGGCGTAAAAGTCTTCCTCTGGTGGCATGGAGGAAAAATAGCCGATCTTTGGCGGATCAAATGCCAAGGTGGGGCTGAGCACCACGTCCACGTCCCATGCTGCCAACAACCGCGCCTTTACTTGCGCAAACGTCTGGGCTGCGGCCTGTGCCTGGTTCTCGGAAACCTTCCAGCCGGTTTCCCTCAGCCACTCCACCAGCGGCGAACCATGTCCCTCCACCGTGCGGGAACGCCATGCAAACAGCGTGTGGAACGCCTCGAACACCTCCGGCCCATAGGGCACGGGCACTGCTTTCACCGCGTGACCCGCTGCAGCAAGCCGAGCAGCAGCAGTATCGACGCCCACCAGCATGTGCTCAGCCGCCGTCACCTGGGCGTGCACCGGATCCATTAGCACCCCCACTCGAACCGCAACGCCGCGCCTCGGCGCCCGTATGTTGGCGAGCGTGGCGGCGTCGGCAAGCGTTGCCGAAAGGAAGCCCTGCGCAACCGGGTTTGCCTGGTGCGTGTTGTGTGGAGGTTTGTAGCCGACGATGCCCACGGCGGCAGCAGGGACGCGGATGGAGCCGCCGCCGTCGGAGCCGTGAGCTGCGCGCACCAAACCCCTGGCCACCGCTACCGCGGCACCACCGGAGGAACCGCCTGGTGTTGCGCCGGGAAAGCGTGGATTTGTGGGCGCGGGAAGTCCTACCGGCTCAGTGTATGCGGAAAGCCCCAGTTCAGAGGCAAGAGTTTTGCCAGGCACGATCGCGCCGAGGCGCTGAAACGCCGCGATGAAAGGGTCCGTTTCCTCCGGCCACTCCACGCGATGGACCGAACCGAAAGAAGTGGGCATGCCCGCAACATGCGAAAGGTCCTTTGCCGGGATCAGCCAGCCGGCTAGCCTGCCGCGTGTATTGGCCTGATTCCTGGCCTGTTCCGCAGCTTGGCGCAGCGCGGCCTCGGCGTCAAAGTGAGCAAAACCGTGCTCGCTGGCCGGCATTGCGTGGATTCGCCGCGCGAGCTGATCGATGCGCGCTTCAACGCTTGCGTGCGCTGCTTCCTGCGCCGTTTCCTGTTGCTCGTTTAGGCCCATGTTTCCCAAGTTTCCCAGGCTCCCATGTTTCAACAGGCTACAGTAACCACTATGAATGCCACGAACACGATCGCATATCTGGGGCCTGCGGGAACCTTCACCGAGGCAGCATTTTTAGGCTTTGCCCAGCGGGGTCACTTTGGGGAACATTACGAGGGCCTTGCGTGCCGCAGCCCCCGGGAAGCAATCGACGCCGTGCGCGCCGGGCAGGCCGCCTACGCCTGCGTGGCCATTGAAAACTCCGTGGATGGCGCGGTGACGCCCACCTTCGATGCCTTGGGAACCGGCACGGTAACCGGCACGAACACGGGCGCCGCTGCCGCACCTGGCGCTGATAGGGGCGTGCAGATCTACGACGAGCTGGACCTTTCCATCGCCTTTTCCATCATGGTCAAGCCCGGTGTGAAGTTGGAGAGCACGAAAACTTTTGCCACCCACCCTGTGGCGTATCAGCAGGTCAAATCCTGGATTGAGGAGCACGCACCGCACCTTGAGTTCCGGGCGGCTTCTTCTAATGCTGCGGCCGCGGCACAGGTGGCGGCGGGTGAAGTGGATGTGGCCGCCGCCCCAGAGCGGGCCGCCGCACTCTACGGTTTGGAAAGTATTGCGCACAATGTTGCTGACGTTTCCGGCGCCCGCACCCGCTTTGTGCTGGTGGGGCCGGTGGGGCCACCAACGCCGCCCACCGGGGCGGATCGCACCAGCGTGCTATTTAGCCTGCGCAACGTGCCTGGCGCCCTCGTCGGTGCGCTCACTGAGTTCTCTTTGCGCGATGTGGACCTCACCCGAATCGAATCCCGCCCCCTTGAGAACGGCCTGGGCACCTACCGCTTCTATGCCGACATCCGCGGGCACATCGCGGACCACAACGTGGGTGAGGCCCTGCGCGCCCTCTACCTGCGCTGCGAGCAGCTCACCTTCCTGGGGTCCTGGCCTGCGCGCGATGAATTGGAAGCGCCAGCGGGGTCCGACGCCAACATCATCGCCGCCAACAAGTGGCTGGATGCTGCGAGGAAAGGGAACTCATGAGCAGAATCATCATCATGCGCCACGGGCGAACCTACGCCAACGCCGCCCGCATCTTTGACACCCGCCCGCCAGGGGCAAGCCTGAGCATCCAGGGCAGGGTGCAGGCCGACGCCGCCGGCGCCCGATTGGCTCAGGAGGGCTTCCGCCTCACCGCGATCATGCACTCAGTGGCGCTGCGCGCCGGCCAAACCGCGCGGCTGGTGGCCAACTCCTATGGTTTCCACGGCGAGGTGGAAGAGGTCGAGGGTATCCACGAGTTTTTTGGCGGCGACTTTGAAGGCAGCAGCGACCCCCAAGCCCACGTGCTCTATCGCGAAGCCTTGGCGCAGTGGATGCGCGGCAACTTCGAGGCCAGCATGCCCGGTGGGGAAACGGCCCTCGAGGTAATCGCCCGCACCACTCCTGCCCTGGAGCGCGCCGCGGAGGTGGCTCGGCAAACCGACGGCGACGTTTTGCTGGTCAGCCATGGGGCCGCCATGCGCATTATGGGTCGCTTTGCCTCTACGGTGCCCCAGCACATTGCAGAACACACCTATGTGGGCAATGGAACCACCATTGTGTTGCATCCCGAGGGGCACATTGGCAATTGGCGCTGCGAACAATGGGTGGGGCCAGTTCAGGCTTGAGCTGGGGCCGCTGCGCTCAGGCCGCTTATCCGTACCCCAGGCGATGGAGGTCTTCTTCATCAAGGCCAAAGTAGTGGCCGATCTCATGCATCACCGTGATGCGTACCTGCTCCACCAGCTCTTCCTCGCTGTTGCAGTAGTCCTGGAGCGCGCCGCGGTAGATGGTAATGGTGTCCGGAAGGAAACCGGTGTGGTCGAAAGTACGCTCGGTGAGTGCCACACCCCGGTATAGGCCCAGGATGTGCGGGGATTCCTCGTTGTAGTCCTCAATCAAGATGGCGAGGTTGCGCACATGCTGGGTGATGGAGTCCGGGATCTGCGCCAGCGCCTCATCAACCAGCTCTTCAAAGCGCGCTTCAGAAACCCAAAACACTTAGGCTCCCTGGAAGCCGCTGAGTTCCTCTGGATTCACAATCGGATCACGCGGAGGCATGGGGGCCGGTGGGGCGTCATTGATGGTGAAGGCGCCTCGGGCGCTGCCGGCCAAGGTGCCAAAAGTGGCGTCCGGATTCACAAACACCAGCGCGCAGTTCACTGAGTGGGAGCCGCCGGTCCAGGAGCTTTCCGGAACGGTGGTCCAGAAGGTCTGCAAGGTGGAGTAGTAGTAGGGGTCATCGCCACCCAAGTAGTCCCGCGCCGCCTGGAGGCAGGTCAAGCGAAGCGCGTTGTCTTGTTCCTCGATGGTGGGCACGTGGTCAAACAGTGGTTCCAAGTCCACGGTTTGGGTGATCTCAAGCTGGTGAGGTTCAGCGCAGTCCACGGTGCGGGTCACGCTCAAATTGTCCACGGCAACACAATCACCCTGGGCAAACACACGCGCCTGATCCTGCTCTGCGGCGCGACCTTCCGTGATCTGCGGCTCACCGGATTCATTTGTTGCCTGGATACCGCAAAGCATGGTGCGATCGCCGGCATCCCAAGCCTCCTGTGGCGGGAGGATGGAGGCCACGGAATACTTCCCCAGCGGGTCAAGGGTGCCGCCGAGATACGCCAGGGCGGGACTCAGGCAGAGGTCCTCCCGCAACTGGGCTTGGCGGGTGCGGTTTGGCATCGGTGCTTGGTCATCAAATTCCGACGTCGGGTACGCGCCCAAATCCTCGCGGGAGGCCACCTCAAAGCGGTGCGGCATCGCGCAGTCCGTTTGCTGGAAGTTCGACGGCAACCCGTCCACGGTGTCCCAAGTAAGGCACGCACCCTGGTCTGCGGTGGTGAAACTCCCGGCGGTGAGCGTGGTTTCCGGCTGGTTCGTGCTGGGGGAGGCGGCACTTGGTTCCTCGCTGGAGGCAGCCCAAGAGTACGCACCAAAGCCTACCGAGGCTGCGATGGCACCGATGGCCATGGAACGAACTGCGAGCGCGGAGCGCCAAGAATTACTCATAATGCCCTCCATCATGCCAAAAGTTCAGGCCTAAGCAGTAAAAAGCTCCCAAAATCTGGCGGCAACTAGGCGGCCCGGAAGTTGGTGCGCATGGCGTACACGTCTGTGCGGAACAAGGACACACACCATTCCACGGGGCTGGTGCCGCTCAAGCTGGTGCGCGCCACCTTCAGCAGCGCCGCCCGCGGCGGCACCTCCAACTGCGCGGCATCTTGTGCGCTGGCAACCACCGCCGTGATCACTTGCTGCGCGCTGGTGATGGGGAGGTGGTACTCCTGCGCCAGGAGCTCATAGATGGAGCCTTCCAGTGGGTGGTCCAGCAGCCCTTGCGCAAGCGCGGCATTGAACCACGCAGCATCCAGGGCAAAGCGGGTACCGGAGCCAAAGCGCAGGCGTTTTAGATACACCTGCTCGGTGTGTTCGCTGACCCCGAAGAACGCCGCCACCTCCGGTGGTGGCACCGCCAATTTGGCTTCCAGGACCGTGCTGGAAGGCGTGAGGCCTTGAGCCCGCATTTCCGCGGTGAATGACTGGAAGCTGGCGGCGTCGTGAGCGCCCATGATTTCTGAGTCTGCGACGAATGTGCCTTTGCCGCGGCGGCGCGCGAGCTTGCCGGAGGCCACCAGGTCACCGATTGCGCGGCGGACCGTGATCCTGCTGACCCCAAAGTGCTCTTCGAGGACGCGCTCGCCGGGGAGCATATCCCCAGGGGAGAGGGATTGGGTGCACCAATCGTAGAGGATTTCCCTGAGTTGCTGATGTTTGGGAGTGGTGGTCCCGTCAGTCAGGGCCCTGGCGGGCAACTCCTTGGGAGCCGGTGCCATACCACCCATGCTACGCCTGTGGTCATAACCAGTGTGTGCTTTTGGGGCGAGGATGTGGACGCCAAAACGAATACCCCCGATGGCCGTTCAGCAGGTAATGTTGGGTTTTGTGATTGACCTCAAATTCCTCCGTGAAAACCCAGAAGTTGTGCGTGAATCCCAGCGCACCCGCGGCGAAGACCCAGCCCTGGTAGACCAGCTCATCGCTGCTGATGAGGCTCGCCGCGAGGCCATCGGTACCGCTGATGCCCTGCGCAGTGAGCAGAAGGCCTTTGGCAAGAAGATTGGCCAGGCCTCGCCGGAGGAGCGCCCCGCCCTGCTGGAAGGCTCCAACGAGCTGAAGGTGAAGGTGAAGGAAGCTGATGAGGCACAAAAGGCCGCGGAGCAGGCCGTCTATGACCTGCAGATGCGTCTGGGCAACGTGGTGGAGGGCGCCCCGGCTGGCGGCGAGGATGACTACGTTGTGCTCGAGCACGTGGGCACCCCGCGGGAGTTCGACTTTGAGCCCAAAGACCACCTTGACCTCGGTGAATCCCTTGGCTTGATTGACATGAAGCGTGGCACCAAGGTGTCCGGTGCAAGGTTCTACTATCTCACTGGCGACGGCGCCATGTTGCAGCTCGGCATGCTCACCCTCGCCGCCCAGAAGGCACGCGCAAACGGTTTCCAACTGATGATCCCACCGGTATTGGTGCGTCCAGAGGTCATGGCTGGTACTGGCTTCCTGGGTGCGCACGCAGAAGAGATCTACTACCTTGAGCGCGACGACCTCTACCTGGTTGGCACCTCTGAGGTGGCACTGGCTGGCTACCACCAGGATGAAATCATTGACCTCAGCAAGGGCCCTGTGAAGTACGCGGGTTGGTCGAGCTGCTTCCGCCGCGAGGCCGGCTCCTACGGCAAGGATACCCGCGGTATCCTGCGCGTGCACCAGTTCGACAAGCTGGAAATGTTCGTCTACTGCAAGCCGGAGGAAGCAGCCGCGCAGCACCAGGCGCTGCTCAACATGGAGCGTGAGATGCTATCCGCTGTTGAGGTTCCGTACCGCATCATCGACGTTGCCGGTGGCGACCTCGGCTCCTCCGCCGCGCGCAAGTTCGACACCGAGGCGTGGGTGCCTACCCAGCAGACCTACCGCGAGCTCACCTCCACCTCCAACTGCACCACCTTCCAGGCGCGCCGCCTGCAGACCCGCTACCGCGATGAGCAGGGCAAAGCCCAGGTGGCAGCAACGCTCAACGGCACCCTGGCTACCACGCGCTGGTTGGTGGCTATCTTGGAGAACAACCAGCAAGCAGACGGCTCCGTAGTAGTGCCCGAGGCACTGCGCCCATTCGTGGGCAAAGAGGTGCTGGAGCCGGTCAAATAGAGCCGGTGAAACAGCGCCGGCAAAACAGCGCCGGCGAAACAGCGCCGGCAAAACAGCGCCGGCGAAACAGCGCCGGCAAAAACAACAAGAAATTCAACAACGGCAACAACGGCAAGGGTGGTGGTGCGGTGATGAACAGCGAAAATGGTTCCGGGAACTCCCGTGACAATGAGCTCAACAATGGTGCCAGTTTCGGTGCCGGTTCCAGCTCCAGTGGCACCGGGCACGCCGGCGACTGGATTCGCCGCGGCATTTTCCGCGTGCGCCCCACCTGGGTTCACTTGCCCATCCACGCCGAAGGCAAAGAGCTGTTCTACGGGCGGATTGTGGTGCCCGCGCTCAAACTGATGATGCGCGCTCAAAACCTCCAAATCACCGTGGAGGGCGAGGAAAACATCCCCGAGAACGGCCCCGCGCTCCTTGCCATCAATCACACCGGCTACTTTGATTTCATCCTCTCAGGCACGTTGGCAAACCTTCGCGGCCGCCGCCTCGTGCGTTTCATGGCCAAGCAGGAGCTGTTTAAAGTTCCAGCTTTGCGTCTGATCCTGAAGGCCATGGGGCATATCCCGGTAGACCGCTCCGCCGGCGCCGCCGCAATGGACGCCGCAGTCCGCGACCTCCGCGCGGGCAAACTCGTGGGCATTTTCCCCGAGGGCACCATTTCCCGCAGCTTTGAAATCAAAGAACTCAAAACCGGCGCGGTGCGCATCGCCAAGCAAGCTGACGCCCCTCTGCTCCCCGTAGCCATTTGGGGTTCCCAACGCATCCTCAGCAAAGGCACCAAACGCAACCTCGGGCGCTCCGGCATCCCCGTATGGATCAAGCTGGGCAAACCTATCAGCACCGAAGGTTCGGTGGAAGAGGTCACGGCACGGCTGCGCAGCGCGATGCAGGAATTGCTTCACGACGTCCGCCAAGGCTACGAACGCGCTTACGGTCCCTTTGCCGGCGGGGAGGACTGGCTCCCTGCGTCCATGGGCGGAACCGCCCCAACACCCGAGGAGGCGCTCAAGATCGACGCGGAGTTGCGTGCGCAAAAAGAAGCCGCGAAAGCAGCGAAGGCAGCCAAGGCAGCTCAGGGGAGCAAGAAGCCCAATCCGTTGCGGAAACTCCTGCGCAAACTGAGGTGACCCATGAACGGTGAAATGCCTGGGCTTGTGGTGAGTGACGTTGATGGCACGTTGCTGGACTCCCGCGAGCGAGTCACCCCGCGCCTACGCAACGCACTGATCCAATACACCGAGCAAGGCGGCTATTTTGCCCTGGCCACTGGCCGCCCACCGCGGTGGATCTTCCCCGTACTCGAACAACTCCCGCACCGGCCCGTGTGTGTATGCTCCAACGGTGCGGTGTTGTATGACTCCAGTGTGGACCGAATCTTAAGCAGCCGAACGCTTTCGCCGGAACGCCTCTCCGCTATCGCGGAAGCTGCGCGCAGTGTGGTACCTGGGGGCGTCGGCACCGCTGTGGAGCGCGCCGGCACCTCTGCCTTTGACCGCAGCGAGGAACTGTTCTTGGTGAGCCCCAGCTACGAGCATGCCTGGGAAAGCACCGCGCATGGGGAGGGTGAGGAAGCGGAGATTCTTTCCGAGCCAGCTATCAAGTTGTTGTTGCGCAATGATGCCTACACCGCGCAGCAGCTCTATGACCTGGTAGCACCGGTGATTCCCGCGGAGCTCGCGCACGTCACGTTCTCCATGGACTATGGGCTGCTGGAGGTGTCCGCGCCGGGGGTGACCAAGCAGGCGGCGGTGGCGGAACTCGCCGGCATCGTGGGCGTGCCCGCCGATGAGGTGGTGGCGTTTGGGGACATGCCCAATGACATCGAAATGCTCACCTGGGCCGGCACCGGCTACGCAATGGGAAACGCCAAAGCCGAGGTCAAGGCAGCGGCCGATGCTGTGACCACCACCAACGACGACTTTGGCGTTGCGCGGATCATAGAGGCGATCCTTGAGGGGCAGTTGCCCACCAGCTAGCTCGGCGTTAGACAGCGGCTAGACAGTCTCAATGGCGAGGGACTGCCCCTGGCCCACACCGATGCACATGCTGGCCAGGCCCTTTGCTGGCTTGCCGGTTTCCGCAGCCTTTTCCAGCAGGCGGCTCAGCAGCGTGACGGTGATGCGGCACCCGGAGGAACCCAGCGGGTGACCAAGCGCGATGGCGCCGCCCCACGCGTTTACGATTTCAGGGTCGAGCCCGAGGTCGCGCACGCTTGCCAGAGACTGGCTGGCAAAGGCCTCATTGAGCTCCACCGCGTCCAAATCCTCATTGGACCAGCCGATCCGTGCGAACAATTTCTGCGTTGCCGGCACGGGGCCCAGACCCATGATCTCTGGGGCCAAGCCCGCCGCCGCAGCACCGACAACCTTTGCCAGCGGCTTTAGGCCGTACTTCTCCACCGCTGCAGCAGAGCAGATGAGTACGGCAGAGGCGCCATCGTTCAGCGAGGAGGCATTGCCAGCAGTAACGACGCTGCCACCGCCCACCACAGCACGCAGTTTCGCCAGCGCTTCCGCGGTGGTGTTGGGGCGGATGCCTTCGTCTTCAGTCACCACTACTGGATCGCCCTTGCGCTGCGGAACGGAGATGGGCACAATTTCCTTCTCGAACTTCCCGGCCTTCGTTGCCTCATGGGCAAGCTGGTGTGAGCGCAGGGCAAAGGCGTCGCAGTCTTCGCGGGACACGTCTTTCACGCGAGCCACTTCTTCAGCGGTTTCCGGCATGGAGAAGGTGGTCTTTTCCTGCTCCTTGAACTTCTTGTTCACAAAGCGCCAGCCAATGGAGGTATCAAAAATCTCACCCGGCTTGGAAAAGGCGGTGCTGGGCTTTTCCATCACCCACGGCGCACGGGACATGGACTCCACGCCACCGGCAACCACGATGTCTGCCTCACCGGCTTTCACCAAGGTGGCGGCGGTGGCAATGGAGCTCATGCCCGAGGCACACAGGCGGTTGATGGTCATACCGGGTACGGTGTTCGGGTAGTCGTTAAGCAGCCAGGCCATGCGGGCCACGTTGCGGTTTTCCTCACCCGCGCCGTTGGCGTTGCCAAAAATGACCTCATCCACTGCCTCCGGTGGGACACCGGAATCATCCATGACCGCCTTGATCACGGTTGCGGCCAGATCATCCGGGCGGATGGAGGAAAGCGCTCCGCCGTACTTGCCGGTTGGGGTGCGGCGGGCTGCAACAATGTACGCTACCGGAGCTTCTGGTGCTTGATCTGGGACTTGAGTGTTCATCTGTATTACCTCTTAACGTGGGTGAATGCGGAAATGCCGGTGATCTCGCGGCCAACGATCAGCGCCTGGATGGAATCCGTGCCCTCGTAGGTGGACACCACTTCCATGTCCGTCAGGTGGCGTGCAACATGGTTTTCCAGCAGCAGGCCGTTGCCGCCCATCATGTCCCGAGCCTCACGGCAGATCGCCAGCGCCTTGCGGGAGGTGGTCATCTTCACCATGGAGGACTGCGCGCCGGTGAAGGTGCCGTTCTCCTGCAGCTCTGCCATGCGACGGGTGAGGAGCTGGAGCTGGGTGACGTCGGAAAGCATCGTCGCCAACTTCTCCTGCACAAGCTGGTAGCTGGCAATCGGTGCGCCAAACTGCACACGGTTGAGTGCATACTTGCAGGCCAGTTCAAAGCCGGCAATTGCGTGGCCCACCGCTTCCCAGGACGCGCCGCCGCGGGTGGCGGCCAGCACCTTGTTCACGTCCTTGAAGGAGTTGCAGTTCTCCAGGCGGTTTTCCGCGGGGACGTGGAGGTTTTCAATGATGATGTCTCCCTGCAGAATGGCGCGCTTGCCGATCTTGCCGGTGATTGGGGTGGGGTTGTAGCCGGCTGGGTAGGTGCCATCCTCCTGCTTTTCCACCACGAAGGCCTTGACCTGGCCGTCTTCCTCGTCGCGGGCGTATACCACGATCACGTCGCCCGCGTGGCCGTTGCCGATCCACCGCTTGTGGCCGTTGAGTACCCAGTGGTCGCCTTCCCTGCGGGCGGAGGTTTCCAGGGAGACGGAGTCCGAGCCGTGATCCGGCTCGGTGAGGGCAAACGCGCCCGTCTTTTCCAGCTTGGCCATGTGCGGCAACCAGCGCTGGCGCTGCTCCTCGCTGCCCAGAATGTAGATGGAGCCCATGCAGAGGTTGGAGTGGACGCCCAGGAAGGTGTTAATGGAACCGTCGATGCGGCTCATTTCTCGTGCCACCAGGCCTGCCTGCAAGCGGGACATGCCGGGGCAGCCGTAGCCCTGGATGAAGGTGCCGATGATCCCCAGTTCAGCCAGGCCAGGCAAGATCTCCTCGGGGAACTCGGCGCGCTCCCAGTAGTCATTGATGATTGGCAGGATGGTGTTCTCACCAAATTCGCGCACGCGGTCACGCAGCGCAATGTCCTCTGGGCTCAAGTCCTGGTCGAGGCCAAAGAAGTCAGAGTTGGGGATGAAGTCCTGGTAATCGGTGCTTTGGTGTTGAGCAGACATGTTGGTTCCTTAAGGTTGTTCGGTGGTGTGGAGGTATTTGTTCATTCGTTCGCGTTCCGCCGGGGTCAGCGGGGTGGGGCGGCGGGTTTCTGGATCAAGGCTCACAATCCTTGAGGTGCCGTACACACACGACGTTCCGTTTTGGATGAGCTCGTGGGCCACTTCAAACGACGTATTGCCGATGTGCGAGATCCACACCTTCACCTCTACCTCAGGGGCGTAGAGCACCTCGTGGTCGTAGGAAACGTGCATGGAGCGCACAACCCGCGGTTGGGTTTTGCTGGGCTGGTGGCCAACCAGCAGGTCAGACGCCCGCACGCGGCCTTCTTCCAAGATGGTCACAACGTTGGCGTTGTTGAGGTGGCGGTTCGGGTCCTGGTCGGACCAACGCAAACCCACCTGCACACTGACTGCATTTTCTGGAGCCCGCATGTTAGCCGCCCACCTTTTGCATGGATTGTTCGGAAACGTCGCGTGCGCTGGTGCTTTCCACCCAGGCCCGAACAGCGTCGATATCTTGATTAATGGTTGGCGGTGCGATGTCGTAGCGCACCGGGGTGCGGCTCAGGCGAATCGGGCTGGACACGGTGGGCACCGCCTGCTCGCCTTCACCCGCCATGGAGATGGGGTTCAGTCCGAGCTGCTCAGAGTAGCGAATCCCTTCACCGATGGTTTTGATTGGAGCGCAAGGCACCTTCACACTGCTCAGGCGCTCAAACCAGGTGTCAATGGTCTGCGTGCGTAGGGCGGTTTCAATGAGCACTCGTAGCTCCTCGCGGTTGGCATTGCGCAGAGCCATTTCGGTGAAGCGTGGGTCATCAGCAACCTCTGGCTGGCCAAGCTGCTCCATCAGGCGGCGGAACTGGCCATTGTTGCCGCAACAAATGATGATCTCGCCATCAGCTGCCTGGAAGGGCCCGTAGGGGAAGAGGCTCGGGTGATCGTTGCCCAGGCGCTGAGGTTCGTTATCGCAGGCCACGTTGCCGGTGGTTTGGTTGACCAGCGCCGCTTGAGTGGAGGAGAGCAGGTCGATGTCCACATGTTGCCCCTTGCCGGAGCGCGCCCGCTCAGCAACCGCAGCAAGGATGCCGACGGTGGTGTGCAGCCCCGCGACGACGTCGAAAATTGCCACGCCCGCGCGCGTCGGGGGGCCGTCGGGATCGCCTGTGACATGCATGAAGCCGGAAAGTGCCTGTACGAGGAGGTCGTAGCCCGGCAGGTGTGCGCCGCCCTCGGTGCCGAAGCCGGTGATGGAGGCGTGGATGAGGCTTGGCCAGCGGTCGAGGGTCTGGGATTTGTCCAACCCGAACTTTTTCAGGCCGTTGGGTTTGAAGTTTTCAATAAAGATGTCAGCGCGATCGATGATCGCGTAGGCAAATTCGAGGTCCTCTTCCTTGGAGAGGTCCAGGGCGATCGCCTGCTTATTGCGATTCACTGACATGTAGTAAGTGCTCACGCCGTCTCGAGCGGGTGGCATCCACTGACGGGTGTCATCGCCAGCGTGGGACTCAACTTTGATGACCGTGGCCCCAAGATCCGCTAGGAGCATTGTGCAGTATGGCCCGGCGAGGACGCGAGAGAAATCTGCAACAACAAGTCCTGCCAGTGGGCGGTTATCGGCGTGATTAACAAGGTTCATTGACGCTTCACCTTCCTTGACGAATAGTGATGCAGTTCATATAATCACGATTCATAAATAACGTCCAATACTTAATTTACTAATTATTATTGCGCTACAGGCAATAATGGTTTGAGCGAAACTGCAGCTCATATGGACTGCAATACTGAACGGGAATAGGTGGAAACATGCTGGAAGTCGAACAAGCACGAGCGTTCCTGGTGCTTTCCGAGGAACTGCACTTTGGCCGCGCCGCGGACCGCCTCAACATCGCGCAACCCCCGCTAAGCCGCATCATCAAGCAGCTTGAACGCCAGCTCAAAGTACAACTCTTCGAACGCTCCACCCGCCACGTGGAGCTCACCGCCGCAGGAAAGGCGCTGGTTGAGCCTGCTCGCAAGCTCGTGGAAGTTTCCGACGCCGCCGTGCGCACCGTCCGTGACGCCGCCACGGGAAACCTGGGCACGGTGAAGCTTGGCTTCGCAGGCGCATCGGTGCACCAAAGCGTGGGCCAACTTGCGCGCGAGGTGCAGTCCAAGCACCCAGGCATTGACCTGGAGCTTTACTCCTCCCAACTTTCCCCATTGGGATTGCAGAAAGTACAAAAAGGCGAGATCGACGCCGTGATTGGGCGCTGGGACTTCCTCCCCGCCGAGATCTCCTCCATGACCATCTCCCGGGAGGAACTGGTGCTCGCAGTACCGCTACACCACCCACTTGCCAGGGCGGGCGCAACCAAGGTGAAAATGAACCAGCTCGCCGAGGAAAACTGGATTGTCCTCCCCGGCGGATCCACCTCCGCGCTGCTCAACCGCTTCAACTTGTTGGCGCGCCGGGGCGGCTTCATCCCCAAGGTGCGCACCACCTCCCCGGACTCTTGGACCCTCCTGGTGCTCGTGGGGGCGGGCATGGGCGTTGCCATGACCCTGGACTCCGTGCGCCGTAACGTGCAGGAAAAGAACGTGTACTACCTGGAGATCGATGACCCCGAACGCTTCCTCGACCTCCAGCTCATCTGGCACTCCGAAAACACCAACCCGGCCCTTGGGAAATTGGTGTCCACCGTGGAGGCCCTCCACGCGGAGGGCCGGATGAAGTAGGGCGTTTGAGCGTTTTGGAGCTCCTGTGGGCGTTGGTCGATAGGACGGGTGAGGGTGCTCAAATGAAAGCAATATTCAGCACCATTCAATCCGTCCGCGGCAAAAAATTCGGCGAAAACGCCGTGCTGGACAAGCTGAAGTAATCGCCTTTGACCAGGAAAGGGGCCCGTGAGCAAACCAGTACGTGCCCGCCGCAACCATACGGCCAATGAACTAGCGGAACGCTTCGGGATCACCCCCGGCAAGTGCGCCGAATCATCGCAGAACCCAGCGAGGACTTGCTCGCTTGCGCCAACGAAAAGCGTGCTGCCGTTAATGCACTCCGACTGCAAGGCTTATCCATGCCTGCGATCGCAGCAGAGCTAGAAATCAGCGTCGGCACCGTCCGCCGCTACGTCAAAGAAGCGTGACACGCAGGGGAATTACCCCCGAAGTAGACAACCGTAAACGGGGCAGACCACGCCCAGTCAGCGCTTAATTGAGAAAAGTTTGCAATAGCTCCCAATAGAAAACCTCAACTACGGTAGGCTGTGACGCACGACACCTTTTATTTGAGGCGTTCACCTCCAGAAACCACTGTGGCCAGGGAAATTCTTGGCCAGATCGTTCCATCGACCGGGACAACCGTCCCCAAAGCCACGAAAAGAGATTTCGATGCCGCAAATAAACAGATTTTCCAGCCGCTGGATAATCGCCATAATCACTGCGATCGCTGTTGCAATGATGTTCGTCATCAGTGCACCTCACGCGTCTGCGAAAGAATACGTAACCACGACTGGACTGTCTCCAGATGGCAATCAATACAGCATTGGCTGGGAAGTGCCCTCCACCCAAGGGTCAGCAGGACGTTCAAAGCGCTCCACGAGGGACTACTCCTTCGAGACGAACCAACTCGAAAACGGAATGCAGACGCTTATCCATATCGAGAATTCAGAAGCACCTACCGAGTACCGCTTCCCGCTCAGCCTCCCGCAAGGAGCTGAAGTCATCCCCTTTAGCGAAGGAAGCGAAGATGCTATGGGAGTCTTCCTAAACGGAAGCTTGATCGCAACGATCGCCACCCCTTGGGCTATCGACGCTAATGGCGCTCCCCTCCAGACCTCCCTTCATATTGAGAATGGGACCCTCGTGCAGATTGTTGAGCACAATTCTGACACGGCTTTCCCGGTCACTGCAGATCCACAGATCGATTGGGGATGGGAGAAAACCACCATCAAGTTAAGCAAGAAAGAAACACAAGCAACTGGAGCAGCAGGGGGTGCCGGTGCAATTGCTGCCCTCCCCTGGATGGCCGCACTCGGCGTTACAGGACCTGTGGGATTGGCAATCCTGGCGGCGGCAGGAAAGCTGGGGTACGACGCAATTCGAGCGCACCGTAACGGAAAGTGTCTTGGGATCGTTGTGAACACCAAGGTACTAAGCCACAATGGCGGTATCTCAACATTTGAGTACGGTTGCGCATAATGTACCCGCAAAATAAATGGCACCGGTCTCAAAAAAATAAATGCATAGCAGGGGTCTGTGCCGGGATAGCTGAAGTATATGAAACCTCTGCAAATACCGTCAGGATTATTTACGTAATCGCTACACTCTGCGGAGTTCCCCTGGTTGCCGTCTACCTATTGCAATGGCTTATCTACCCAAAGCAATAAGTAGCAGCAAAAGATATGGAGACTCACTTTCGTAACTATCGTTTACGCTTCTTCCTGCGCTTGCGCTGGGAGCCACTAAAAGCCTACGTCCGACCTCTTGTTGGCGCGTGGGCTTGGCCATGTCCGCCAAGGCCACGACATCCGCAACCAACGGCACCCCCACTGCTCAGGAAGTAGTCCATCTTCCCTAAGCGCACGGACATACCATTTTACGGTTGCTTGGGAAAGTCCCGAGCCAGTCATAACCTCACGACGCGTCGGTATGCGTCCCGTCAGCAAGTAATAGTCGCAAATCGCCTGCTCTACTCGAAGCCTTGAACTTCTCCTCTTGATCTTATTGGCACGGTGCGTTTGTTTAAGCTTTGCTAGCTGTCGTTGCGCATATTGGCCATCAGAATCAGTTTTGTATCATTTAGCAGCTTTCTGTCCTCTTCTTCAAGTTCCTTGAAGAACTCGGTGATGTACATGCTGGAGTGATACGGAAAGCGCTTGGCTTCGTCCTCGTCCTCGGTGGCGTCACGACCTACATTGCCAACCACGAGGTTAACGAGGGCATCGGGGTTGTGGCGCTTGAACTTCACGGGTTCATTGTCGCAAGCGGTGCCGACAATCGTCTGGACTCCATGACGACTCCATCACGCCTGTGCGCCGATCGCCCGTGCGCGGGTCCTCATCGATCACGACTGTGCGGGTCACGCAGAGTCAATCCTGAGGCGATCAAGTGGTTTCGGATCGTGCCAGCTGAGAAACCCAGGTGTCGCCCAATACGTTCGAGCGACTCCCCGTCCTGGTATCGCGGGGCCATCTCTTGAACCTCCGCCGGAGAAGGAGCAGCCCGGCGGATGTGGACGTCGCGCTCCCGGAGCAGCGATGACAGCCGGTGACGGCGAAGACCGACATCGTTCACTATTGCGCGGAGGGTCTTGTCAGCGTGGTACCGCCCTTCCACGGTGTCGAGCGACTTGTCGCTGATGGTGCGGTGCACGCTGACCGGTGCTAGCCCACGTTGAGTAGGTCGCGCTGCGCGAGCGCGGATCGTTCGGTGCAACGACCCCATGCGAACAAGCGACGGGGCAGGTTTCGACAAGCTTCCCGCTAGGTCCACCATTTGACCTCGGCTTTGGATGCAAAGCTTCGAGTGCGATTTGAACCCCTTGGGTTCGGCGTTATGCAGAGCTTTTCATGGAATCCAAGGGGTTTCGGTGTTGTGCCGAGCCAAGGGGCGGGGGGGGGCTTTGCTGGTCGGTTTCGGGCTGTTGGATGGTGCGGTGGAATCTCGGCGGGGACCGGACTAGCTTTCCGTGCATGATTTGCGAAGTTCGCGGCCTGTTCTGCGACTTGCTTGACGTGTTGCTGGCACCTATTTTGCAGCTACTTGCGCAGGAGAAGATATTCTGTCTCGCAGCAACCCCTTAGGTGATATCTATGTTATCTGGTTTGATTTTTTTTAGGAAACCTGAAGGAAGGATCAAGGAAGCCTTCACGAACTCGATACCAATAACTCTTCCATCTTCGTCGACATCTATCTCGATTTCCCCTTCCATTCCTTCTATAGTTATTCCTGATATCTGCCGGTCAGGAAGGGTATCTGGCTGCGCTATGGCTAGATAGGCTGCATCAGCTTCTGGATCATAATCAAAATTCATAATTACCCTCTCGTGACAGTAATCACGTTTCCACTCTCATTATCGACAATAACTCGAATGCCGTTGCCTGTAAATACTGTAGTGTTTCCGTTTCCCCTGCTTGTGCGGCCGTTCTTGATAACGTATTTAACTAGCTCTTTATTTATCCTCCGCTTAGCCATCTGAGTTAGCGCATGGCGCGTAAAATTTCCACCTACGATGCCCAAAAATGGGATCTAAAAAGGATCTGCTACTACGGGAAATTGTGTTGAAGAATTTGGCGAAACATGTTGAACTATCGTGCTCTGACGAATTTCATACCATGTATGAACTGGAGTCCCTGTCGCATCTATAGCCCAAGGTGTATCAAGAGTGCCTAGAATATTACCCGCGTTATCGCGAACTACTACTCCGCCATCAGGTAAGGAGGTGAGAACTACGCTATTAGAAAATGAAAATTCAAACTTCTCATTTGATTCTAAGTTAGGAATATGAATTAGAGATCGGAATGCCCCCTCGCCTTCATTAGTGACCGCAAAAGAAGCGCCGCCGGGCGAGGTTGAGTATTCATCTAGCCCTAATGAATTAAGTTCATTATTAGGAAGCTTAAGAGAGACTTCTTTCCCGCCTATCGTCGATGCACTTACAACCCCAGAATCGATTGAAACTTTATCTTCCATTGAGGGGGAGGCGGCCTGAAGTGCCGGGGAGGTGGTCTGCAGTGCAAAATTAAAATCGCTGGCAACACTATCAGCACTGTTAGCATAGGCAACTGAAATTCCTGAAAAAGCTACAGCGAAACCAGTGAATATAGCAATTAATTTTCTATTCATATCAGTTAGCTCCAATGGAGAGAGGGGGTAGGAGAAAAACTAACAACGACTTGACAGTTGATAGCATGTTAGAAGATCCAGGGACACTTCAACCCTGGCAATCCGTCAAATCTGCCGAGCTGGTCATGATGAGGTGAGTGGTTGGGCGGAACATCGCTCGCCATCACTTCTGCACCCCATCGTGGCTAGCGCCTTGGGGAGGATTAGACCGGTTGGGTTTCCAGCGCTACTTCATCCGGTTCCGGTGTCTTGGTTTCTGGCATCCGCTTCTTCAACGCAATTGCGATCACGAACGCAGCGATGATCAGCCCAAGGCCTGCCAAACTCAGTGATGCTTGGGGCAAGAAGATGAGTGTCCCGCCAACACCGAGGATTGCTCGAATTGGCCAGGTGATGCGGGTTTCCACGAACTGCAAATAACCGGAGAACATAGAGCTCAGTGCAAAAACGCTCACGATGCTTGCCGCTGCAGCGATGCCAATTTTCGCTGGCGAGTCCTGCGCCACAAGTGCGGGGTTCAGCACAAACGCAAATGGCATAACGTATTTCACAGCCCCGAACTTCATCGCCTCCACGCAAGTTGCCATCGGGCTAGCCTTCGATATTCCTGCTGCCGCAAAGGCAGCGAGCCCCACCGGTGGAGTGATGTAGGAAACCGATGCCCAGTAGATCACAAACAGGTGAGCCGCAATCGGGTTAATCCCCAGCGCCGTAAGTGCCGGCACCATCACAATCGCGAGGAACACATAGGCCGCGGAAATGGTGAGGCCCGTGCCCAGGATGAAGCAGGCAAGCGCACCCGCGATCAGGATAAGCAGGACGTTGTCTCCAACAAGCACCACCAGGTCGCGGGAGATGGAAAGGGCAACGCCGGTTGCGGAAAGTCCACCAAGAATGAGCCCAACGCCAACGATGATGCCAAGGATCTGGGCAATGGTTTTGCCTGCGTCCAAGATCAATTCGCCGGCCTCAGCCCAACCAAAGGATCGCTTTGGCAGCAGGATCGCGATCAGCACCAGCAGTGCAACAATCCAAAATGGAACTTGGGCTTCCGTCGGAGTTACCAAAAGCAGCAAGGTGAGGGTGGCAATCGCAAGGACGAATGGCCAACCCTGCTTCAACGTACTGCCCACTTTTGGCAAACGCTCTTTGGGCTCGCCATGCAGTTGCCGCACCGCCGCGTAGCCGTCGATTTGCATGTAAATGCCGAAGTAGTACAGGAATGCCGGAATTGATGCGGCGATCAGGATTTCCGTGTACGGCACGCCAACAAAAGACACCATGAGAAACGCAGCCGTGCCCATGATGGGCGGCGTAATTGATCCGCCGGAAGAGGCCGTGGCTTCGATTGCGCCAGCGGTCACCCGGCTGAAGCCGGAGCGAATCATGGTGGGAATGGTCATTGGGCCGGTGGTCAGCACGTTGGAGACCGCGGACCCGGACATCATGCCCATAGCTGCGGAGCTGGTGACGGAAACTTTTGCCGAGCCGCCACGGAAATGCCCGAACAGGGAGTTTGCCAAGTTGTTGAAGAAATCAGCGCCACCTGTGTGCTGAAGTGCCACGCCAAACAACAGGAACCCGATGAGGATTGTGGCCGCCGTTTGGAATGGCAGGCCAAGGATGGATTCGGACCCCATGGTGTGGATTTGCGCGAGCGTGAGGAAGTCATAAGAAATACCACGAAGGACGTTGATTGGAACCGTCGCGGCAACCAGAGGATACAGCGAGACGATCAGCGCCAGAATGGCAACGATCTTTCCAGCGGTCCTTCGCAGGATCTCAAGAGCAAACGCCCAAAAGGCAATCGAACCAATTGTTGCTGAAAGGGGCGCGACCATAGACCACCCGTACTTGGAGATAGATGGTCCTTGGGTGGCAAACCAGAAGGACAAACAGAAGAGCGCTGCTGCTAGCAGAACGTCATACCAGGGAACGCCGGTGCGATCTGAGTTCTGCTGGTGCTTTTTCGACGCAGGATACGCCAAGAACACAATCGGAAGGAACGTTCCTGCAATGAGGTAGAGGAAGGAGTTAGTGGGGATTGAAAACCCTGCTAGCTCCAGGAAGAAAACCTGGTTAATGGCAATCAAAATTCCCAACAGTGTGAGCGCGCCGATCACCATTTTCCACAGCGGTGTGAGCCTCGCGGGGGATTGCATCTCTACCGACGGTGCATGCTTTTGCAAAACTTGATTGGTGGCAGTATTCATTGGAAGCTCCAGTGCGAAGAAGGTTGGCTAGGTGGCAAGTGAAGTGGGGTCCGTTGCTTCGGGAAGGGCCGGAAGATTGTCCTTCTTCCATTGCAGCCACCGCTTGTCCACATCTGAGGCGTCCTCATTTTCTTTCCAGAACTGCGGCCAGGCTTCACGCATCCGTTCTTCCCGCAAAAGGAGGGCGTCGTTACGCGCTTGGAGTGATTCATTCCAGCGTCCTTGCTCGTCGAGGAAACGAATCGCCCCCTCATGGAAAGGGAGAATCAGCGGGAGAAGCAGGATTTGATCCAACGCGAACTTCTTGGCGTCGGGTGTTGCGTCTTTGAAGTCATCAAAGTTTTCGTGCAAGGTCTTGAGCACGGTATAGACCTCTTCGGCGGGGCGTTCCGCGACCGTACTGAGTGGAATGGAGTATTGGAAGTTGGTCACAACCTCGCCAGGTTCCGTACCCACCGCCCCTTCCACCGGGCCGGGGATCACCATGGGGACCAGCTCATCCCAAGTTGAGTACTGCTCCGGCTCCCCGCCACCCAGGTTGATCCAGTGAATTGGGTACTTGGAGTTGAGCTCGGCGATTTGAGCGCCCACCACGTTGTAATACATCGCGTCGATGTGGCCAGCGCGAATTGCGTCGGCTTGCTCTGAATATGAGATGTCAACCAGGGTGACGTCATCAAGGGTGAGCCCACCAAAGTTGAGAACCGCCTCAAGCTTCCGGTTCATGGAGATGGAAGAAATCAGCCGCGGGTAGCGCTTGCCTCGGAGTTGATCGGCAGTGACAATGCCGGAGTCTTTCCTGGTGAGCACCCCGTAGTTACCCGGAGGTGTCCACACATTGCGAATTGGCTGTGGCCCCCACACGCGGCTTGCAAATTCATCGTCGCCCTCGAAGGCGTAGTAGGTTTCATCGCCCGAACGTGCATAGTGGGCAACGCCTGAAATGAGAGGTGCGATGCGGCCGATGCCGGTATCGCCAGTCATGAGGCGAACTTGGCTGCCGCCGATGCTGGTGAGGGTGTTGGCGAAGGCAGCTACGTCATTGTAGGTACCCGTTCCCGCTGGGTATGTGGACCACACAATTGAACCAGGTAGGCCGGCGATTTTTGCCTCGGGGGCTGGGTAACACGCTCCCACCAGACCGGCGAGTCCGAGTGTGCCCATACCTTTTAAGAATGTCCTACGCGAAACTTGGCCAGGTTGCTGAGTCATTTCACACTCCTTGAACTCGTTGTGGGAATGGGCCAATTAGACCTGAAAAATATGGTGCGCGTCACAGTTTTGGCCTTTATTGCCGGAGGGGAAAAAGATTGTGTGCAATCTTGTATGAAATTGCTTTGGATGCTTGGGTCCGGGGGTGCTTGGGCCTGGGGTGGTGGGTGAGGGGTGGTGCGTTGGCTGGGGTGCGTTGGCTGTGTGCCGCGAGGCATTCGCGGGCGTTTGCGGGCGTTTGGTAGATCGCTAAAGGTCGATAGCTCAAGGTAGATAGGACGCGGCGTTGGTCGAAAGGGCGGCCGATTCGGGGAAATCCGGGTGGTATCGACCTTTAGCTATCGACCTACGCGTGCTATCGACCATCGCGATGAGGCGCAAGCACCCCCAACACCAACACCGAGCACCTCCAACTCCAACCCCACCCCCACCAACCCCACCAAACTAAAAGGGACCCCGGCGCACGGCCAAGGCCCTTTTCAAGGCGTGTTGCTATACGGTGACGGCTTCACGCTCGGACTTGCGGAAGGTGTACTTCTCTGGGTTGAACACGCCGTTGTGGTCGCGGAAGTACTGGGCGGAGTTCGGGTAGATGGTGGTCAGGCGGCCGAACTTGTGGTCGAAGTACCAGGACTTGCAGCCGCCGGAAAGCCAGATTGTCTCTTCTGCCTCGGCGTCCATCTCGGCGATGTAGCGGTCCTCTTCTTCCTGGGTGGCCTCGAAGACGTCGTAGCCGGATTCCTCCAGGTAGTCCAGGGTGTCCAGGACAAAGTCGGCCTGGGATTCCACGATGTGCACCGTGGAGTTGTGGCCCAGGGAGGTATTGGGGCCGTTGATGATGAACAGGTTGGGGAAGCCGGCAACCGTGATGGAGTCCAGGGCCTTCATGCCGGCAACGTTCCAGTGGTCCTCCAGGGAGGTGCCGGATCCGTTGTGGATGTATGGGGCGAATGGGGCGGTGGTGGCGTCGAAGCCGGTTGCGAACACAACGGCGTCTACCTCGTAGGATTCGCCGGAAGCAGCGGTGACGGTGTTGCCATCCATGCTCACCAGAGCGGAGGTTTCCAGCGTGACCTTTGGGTCCTGGATCGCAGGGTAGAAGTTGTTGGAGAGCAGCACGCGCTTGCAGCCGATCTCGTAGTCAGGGGTGAGCTTTGCGCGCAGCTCTGGGTCCTCAACCTGGTTGTGCAGGTGGTTCAGGGCCTCCTGCGTGGCGGTGGCCTTGTAGGTGGCTACGTTCCTGCGGGCCGCGAAGCCCTGCTCGAGGTACCAGTAGATGTTCTCGCGGTGGCGCTCAAGTGCCTTGTGGTCGCGGGCAAACGCGCGCTTCGTCGTCTCGGAGTAAACGTAATCGGGGCGTGGGCGAATCCAAGACGGGGTGCGCTGGAACACCACAACCTCGGAACCGATCTTCACCATTTCAGGAATCACCTGGATAGCGGAGGCGCCGGTGCCTACCACTGCGATGCGCTTGCCGGTGAGGTCCACGCTGTGATCCCACTTCGCGGTGTGCATCTTGTCCCCGTTGAAGGTATCAATGCCTGGGATGTCTGGCAGCGTTGGCACGGTGAGGCTGCCCACCGCGGAAATGTAGTACTTGCAGGTGTATTCGCCCTGAGCGGTGGTGATGTGCCACAGGGATTCGGCCTCATTCCACTCGGCGTGCTTGAGCTCGTTGAACTGGCGGATGTGTGGCTCAATGCCTTCCTCGCGGATCACGTCCAGCATGTACTGCTGAATCTCCTCGCCTGGGGCGAAGAACTTGGACCAGTTTGGGTTCAGGTGGAAGGAGAAGGAGTAGACGTGGGATGGGATGTCGCAGGCAACGCCTGGGTAGGTGTTGTCACGCCAGGTGCCGCCTGGGCCCTCTGCGCGGTCCAAAACAACAAAGTTGTCCTCGCCACGGCGCTTGAGCTTGCAAGCCATGGAGATACCGGAGAAGCCGGTGCCAACGATGATGTAGTCAAAATGCTCAGACATGGGGTGCTCCTGTAAGTAGAAAAGTTGGGAAGGGTGCGGGGTGGAAGTGTTGTCAGTGTTGTCATGGCAGCGGGGTCAAGGTACCGACGCCCACCGCCTCAGCGAAACGGCCTGAAACTTAGGGCTTTGGCGTCGGAATGATTGAGCCTGCCTCGAAGCGCTCTGGCTTCTCGGTGAACTCGAGGATGTGGTGGACAAGTTCGGGCGCGCGCTCGTTGACGCACATGTGGCCGGAGTTCACTCGGGTGAGGCGGGCGTTATCAATGCCGCCGAAGAGTTGGCGCTGGTGGTGCGGCGGAATCATGATGTCTTCCTGCGCGGAGATAATCAGCGTTGGAGCGGTAATGTTGCCGAGCTCATCAAAGATGTCAATGCGCGTATTCAGTTCCATTTGTTTGTGGGAGAACTCGGTCTTCACAATGGTTTCCTGCGCCTTATCCAGCGCCTGTGGCGATTGCATGAGCAGGAAGTCTGGGGAGTACGCGGAGAACATGGTCCATGCGCGCAGTGCGGAGGGGTCCTCTTGGGCTGCGAGGGTGTTGTACACCCGGTTGCGCAGCTTCTGTACGTAATCGGTGCGAGCCCATCCCGCGATCAGCACGAGGTTGCCAATCAGATCCTGGTGGCGTGCTGCGGTGGCTGCTGCGGTCACGGCGCCGAGGGAGAAGCCAACCAGGGTGACCTTGGTGTTTGGTGCCACTTGGCGGATTACTTCTGCGGTCTGGGCTACGAGGTCTTCCAGCTCAAGCGGCTGATCGCCGGTGGTGGGGTTTGCCCAGTCAAAGCCGATCACGCGGTACTTGGTGGAAAGAATTGGGTAAAGGAACCCGAAGTGGGTTGGTGCGGTACCGGAGGTGCCGTGGACCAGGACGATTGCCTCGCCTGGGTGCTCGCGCTCATTCTCGGAGTCGTAGTAGGTGATCTCCAGGCCATCTGCGGTGATGGTCTTTGGGACGAAAGTGCCGGTGGTTGTCATGGCTAATGTCCTTTCTGGGGTGCTTTCGCTTGCGATGAGCGCGGTGTGCGATGTGCGTGCTTGAGCTGCTTGGCTTGTGTTGTTCATTTGTAAAACGTTTTGGCCAAGTTTCTCAGCGCGCATTTTCGGGTCAAAGATGGCACCGATCATGCTTGCGGGAAGAATGTGATGTAACGCACTTTGTACGTTCTGGGGTACAACCTAGCACGGGGTTGGCGCATGTAAACCCTCCAACCGATTTATTACTGATCTGCAATTAATCTACTGCATTTTTCTTACAATTCTCCCAAATATAGCAAATCTACTACCGCGGAAAACCCCTGATAAACCCACATATCCACAACGACGGCACACAGGCGGCGCATCGCCGATGGGCACCATTGCTTGGGTCCAGATAATTAGCCCCGCCGGGGGTGGAAATGCCAAATCCGGCCGCCACTTCTCGTTGGATCAACAAGCGTTGTACGTGAAGTGGGCAGCCGGATATGGGGTGAAAGGGGGGGCACCAAACGCCTAATCCTCGTTTGGCTTCACCAAGATGCGGATCGGGTTGCCAACCTTGTTCTCCAGGGCGGCGATGCCGCGCTCAACTTCGTCGAGGGGCACCACCTCGGAGATGGATTGGCTCAAATCAATACGCCCGTAGCGAACCAGTTGTGTCAGTGCGCCCACGTCTTCGGTGCGGTAGCCAAAGTGGCCGAACAGCTTCTTGCGGCCGCGAGCCAGGTCAATCGACGTGCCTGCAGCGAGCTCCTGGGAGGACATTCCCACCACCACGGTGCGGCCCAAGTGGTTGAGTGCCTCCATTGCGCTGCGGCTGGTGGATCCAATGCCCACGGCATCAAAGGCAACGTCCACGCCCTTGCCTTGAGTGAGCTCAAAGATCTTGGATTGCAAATCGGGGTCGTCGGAACGCAGTGTGTAATCCGCACCGAGCCGCTTTGCCCGTTCCAGGACTTCGTCGTTGATGTCAATCGCAATCACTGGCACCGCGCCGGCGACTTTCGCGAGCTGCATGATGTGCGTGCCAACGCCGCCCACGCCCCACACGGCTACGGACTCGCCGATTTGCAGTTGGGCGGTGCGCATGACGGCACCGAATGGGGTGGCAACGGCGTCGGCGAGGATTGCCGCCTGATCCATAGGCACACCCTCGGGGACGGCGGTGAGGCCAACGGCCGGGACGGCAACGTACTGTGCCCAGCCACCGTCGTAATCAAACGCCATGACCTGCTTTTTTACGCAGGCGATGCTATCGCCTACCAGGCACTTGTTGCATTTGCCGCACGGGCGGCCGGCGGAAGCGATCACGCGCGCGCCCACATTCCAGTGCGAAACCTTCTCACCTACCTGCACAATCGTTCCCGAAACCTCATGGCCCTGCGTGACCACATCCACACGCGGGGTAAAGGTGCCGTTGATCAAGGAAAGATCCGAGTGGCAAATACCGCAATACGCCACCTTGAGGAGCACCTCATCGGCCTTAATGGAGGGAACCGGCACCTCCTCAATGGTGATGCGCTTGTCCGCTGTATATAGGCGCTGCGCCTTCATGGTTGCGGGGACCTGGAAGCTCTCTGCAGTTTGGGTGGTCATGATGAGTCCTTTCCTGTGAAGGCCAATGGTGAATTTGTATTGCGCCCTACCTTTTCTAATTGCTGGGGCGCGAGTGTTGCTGGCCCTTGGAGTGCGGTGCATTTCCGACGCAACCAGGTGGCCACCCGGCCATTCGGTTCACCTGAACCGGAACCGGGATGAAGTTCTCCTGCCGTGGGCGTGCGTCTCGTGGGCGTGCGTCTGACGGGCTGGTCTGTTTTCCTCTGGTCTGCTGTTTTACTGCTTGCGTACCCAAGGTTGATTCCAGCTTAGGGCTTCTGAGGTGCTGTCGGGCAGGGTTTATGCAGGGGCGCTTGAGGTGCCCGAAGATCGGTAGGAACTGCGCGAAACTTCCTCAAACGGGGGTAGCGTACTTGCCGTCTATAAGCCTTGGCCTGAGGATTTCCAAATATTCGGGCACTGGAAAATACCCCCGTGGCGGACGTGGTGCCGCGGTTTTGCCTCCCTATTTATGCTGCAGCGGTATTAGGTTTATGCGCCCAGTGATCGCATTCCTGACCTGCAATGATGTGCAAAGTTGCAGGTTGCGGCGCCGTCATTTGGGCGGGATCAAGATTGTTTCCTACAGGAAAGCGGCAATAATTGATGTGCCGTTTGGTATCAATCCGTTTTTGTATGGTGTTTCACATTTCGCCTCTTTATGATTGCCGCAATGCTTTCAACGTGACCCGCATTACATTCTTTAGATTGGAGGGGCAATGGTTACTTCTCGGCCAATGTCTAGGCGCCGTTTTCTGCAGGGAGTGGCTGCAACGTTCGCCGCAACTGCTCTCGCATCCTGTGCCCGTGATGAACAAACAAGGGAAGCTGGATTCCCCAAGAACATGGTGTGGAGCACCTTCGCAGTTGGTTCATCTACCTACGCCGTTGTTGCTTCCTTGGGCAATGTGATTTCCCGCAGCACGGGCACCCAGGTTCGCTTGATGACTGGCGATACCGGCATTGCGCGTATGGCGCCGCTGTTTTCTGGCGTTGCCAATTACGCCCGCGTTGGCGACGAATCCCTGCAGGTGTTTGAAGGCAGCGGCGAGTTTGCCTCTGAGGCCTGGGGTCCCAAGCCCGTGCGCCTGCTGTGGACTCCCTCCACCAAGTTCGGCATGGCCGTCAAGGCGGACTCGGACATCTACACCCTGGATGATCTACGAGGAAAGAAGGTGCCGCGCTTTGTTGCAATGGCGCCAACGAACAAGAAAATGTCTGGCTTCCTCAACATCGCCGGCATGGACTGGGAAGACGTCCAGCCAATCACCATCACCGGCATGGAACAGTTCGAGGCGCTCAAGACCGGACAAATTGACGTGATTTACGCCAACGTGGTGGGCGCCTCTATTGAAGAGGTGGCCTCCCGCTATGACCTGCGCTGGTTGGACATGGGCGCCTACCCGCCGGAGAACTACACCCAGTTGGTAGATAAGTTCCCCATGGGCCGAGTGGTCCGCGCCAAGAACCTCCCAGGCCAAGACCCCGAGCAGGAGGCCGGCGTGATGGAGACCTCCCTCCCGATGGTGGTCCGCGAGGACCTCTCTGAAGAAGAGGTGTACGCGGTGACCAACCTCTTTGTGGATCGCTTTGACGAATACAAGAACGTCACCACGGAAAGCCCCGCGATGAGCATCGACCAACTCGTGATGACCCCGCTGTTCATCCCATTCCACAAAGGCGTGGTTCGTGTTCTCAAAGAGCGCGGCAAGTGGACTGATGCCCTTGACGTGCGTAACCAAGCACTCCTCGAACGCGAGCGCATCATGCAGGAAGCCTGGCCCGGATTCTGGGCGGAACATGGCTCCAAGCCGCACGCTGAAACCTCCGCAATGTGGGACCAATGGCGTGCTGAAAACCTTCCTGAGCTGCCAAAAGCTGAGGCTCGTACCTAACACACTCTCAACAACACTCACAGCACCAACAGAAAGGAGGAGCCGTGACCACTGCAACTTCAAACGGCGCTCAGGGTCAGGCTTCAGGAGAGCAGCTCCCCGGCGGCTTGGATAGGAACGCACTCATTGACAAGGCTGAGTCCATTGACTTTGAGCACAATGACTCGGTGTGGGAAAACCCGCGCTTGACCAAGTTCTGGGGAATCGTGGTGGGCATTTTGTCCGCCGCGGGTATCTTGCTCACCATCAACCAGGTGTTCTACCTCGGTGTGGGCGGAGTGCACATTCCTACCAATGCATTCCTCTACATCATCATGGCGCTGTTCATTCCGATCGCATTCATTGTGGTGCCTTTCCGAAAGGAAGAATCGCCGCGCCCGAGTGTGCCTTGGTATGACGTCGTGATGATCGTCGTCTTCTTTGCCACCAACATGTGGTTGGCATTCAACGCGGAAAACATCTCTTTGTTCGGCTGGTCCATGATCGCGCCTACGCGCGCAACTGTGGTGGCCATTATCGTGTGGGCCCTCATCCTGGAGGCTCTGCGCCGTGCGGCGGGCTGGATCGTCGCTTTGCTCGCAGCCTTGGTTTCCCTGTACCCGCTGATCGCGGAAAGTATCCCTTCACCAGTGCTTTCCGGTATTCAATATGACTTTGGCACCCTGGCCCAGGTGCATGTGATGGGCGCCGATTCCATCGTGGGACTGCCAATGCAGACCGCCGGCCAACTGCTCATCGGCTTCATGGCCTTCGGTGTGGTGCTGCAGCACACCGGTGGTGCGCGATTCTTCAACGACCTCGCAATGTCCATCTTCGGCAAGTACCGCGGCGGTACGGCAAAGGTCTCGGTTGCCTCCTCGGCTGCGCTGGGCATGATGTCCGGTTCCGCGGTGTCCAACGTGCTCACCACCGGCCCGATGACCATCCCGGCGATGATCAAGAACGGCTTTAGCCGCAAGACCGCGGGTGCCGTTGAGGCCACCGCCTCCTCCGGCGGTTCCATCACGCCGCCGATCATGGGCGCGGCTGCCTTCCTCATGGTGTCCTTCGCCGGCGTTCCGTACACCCAAATCCTGATCGCGGCGTCTATCCCCGCATTCCTCTACTTCTTTGGCATCTACATGCAGTTGGACGGATACTCCGCAAAGAACCGTCTGCGTGGCGTGCCCAAGGAAATGCTGCCGGTATTCGGCAAAACCCTGGTGGGCGGCTGGCCGTTCATCCTGGCCTTGGGCCTGCTCACGGTCCTGCTGGTGGTAAGCCCCTCTGAGGCGCAGATTCCTTACTGGGTTGTGCTCACGCTGCTGATCATCGCCTTCGTGCGCAAGAAGGACCGCATGACGCTGAAAGACCTCTACTCAATGCACATTGACCTCGCGGTTTCCATGGGCAAGCTGTTTGCCACCGTTGCGGGCGTTGGTTTGATCCTGGGTGGGCTCTCCGCAACGGGCGTGGCGCTGAGTATGTCCAGCGACCTCATCGCAATGGTCGGCGACAACGTCATCCTCCTCCTCATCACCGGTGCGCTCGCCTGTTTTGTGCTCGGCATGGGCCTCACGATCTCCGCGGCGTATGTATTCCTGGCCATCATCATGGCGCCGGCGCTGCTGGAACTCGGCGTGAACGTGTACGCGGCGCACTTGTTCATCATCTACTGGGCATCCGTTTCCTACATCACCCCGCCGGTGGGCTTGGCGGCCTTCGCGGCGGCGGGCATTGCAAAGTCCAGGCCTATGGAAACATCCGTGGAGGCCATGCGCTTGGGCGCGGTGAAATACATCGTCCCGTTTGGCTTCGCCCTCAACCCCGCCTTGGTTGCGCAGGCGAGCTTCCCAGTGGTCCTCGCGGCAGCGGTCCTCTCCATCATCGGCGTGTTCGCGCTGGCAGCAGGCTTCTCCGGCTTCCTCCAAATCGCCGACGCCAAGATCGACCCCGTCACTCGCATCATCCTGGTGGTCGCTGGCTTCGCGGTGTTCCTCCCGCAGTGGAGCATTTCCATCGCTGGTGCGGTGGTGATCGCAGGTCTCATCGTGCTGCACCGCCTGCGCCGGGGTTCCAGGAAGGGGAGCGAAGGTTCCGACGTCACCAGCACCCCTGTTCCCGCCGCGGTCGCTGCTCCCTAAGGATTCTTCTGTCAGGTGAAATAATCTCACCCAAATTGGGTATCTGCCCGCAGTAATTGATGCGCGTCTCCTAGTATAAAGAGACGCGCATCACATTTTAGGTCACATTTTAGGCCACAACTTTTTCAAGAAAGGTGCTTTCCATGGCTGCTGGAAACACGGACCTCATTGGTATTGAGGCGCTGCTTCAACCCTCCGAAATTGAAACCCGCAACCGCGTCCGCGCGCTTGTGGACGAGCACATCAAGCCCCACGTAGGCCAGTGGTTCGAAAATGCCGAGCTACCCACCCATCTCTTCCCGATCCTCGCCGAGGCAGGCCTGTTCGGTATGCATATCAAGGGCTATGGCTGCGCCGGCAAGTCTGCGGTGGAATACGGCCTGGCCATGCAGGAATTGGAGGCTGGCGATTCCGGCATCCGCACGGTGGTTTCCGTGCAGGGCTCGCTGGCAATGTCTGCCATCTACAAGCACGGCTCTGAAGCTCAAAAGGAACACTGGCTGCCGCGGATGGCAAAAGGCGAGGTGATCGGCTGCTTTGCGCTGACCGAACCTACCGCCGGCTCTGACCCCTCCAGCATGGCTACCCACGCTCAGTGGGTGGATGGCCAGTGGCGCCTCAGTGGCGCGAAGCGCTGGATTGGCCTCGCGAGCGTGGCTCAGGTGGCGATCGTGTGGGCAAAGGTTTCCGACGCTGACGTGGTTGCTTCCGGCAACACCTTGGAAAAAGAATCCGCCGGCGGTGCAACGGTGCGCGGCTTCATTGTGCCCACCGACCTTGAGGGTTTCACCGCTACCCCGATCACCAACAAGTTGTCCATGAGGGCTTCCATCCAATGCGACATTGAGATGGACCAAGTAGCCCTCCCCGCGGACGCTCTGCTGCCCAAAAACCCCGGCTTGAAGGCCCCGTTCATGTGCCTCAACGAGGCCCGCTTTGGCATCGCCTTTGGCGCGATGGGCGCTGCACGCGATGCACTGGAGTGCGCCCTTAAATACAGCGCCGAGCGCCTTCAGTTTGAGCGCCCGCTTTCCTCCTTCCAGCTCACTCAGCAGAAGCTGGCCAACATGGCGGTGGAGCTCAACAAGGGGCAGTTGCTCGCCTTGACCATCGGCCGTGCGAAAGACGCCGGCACCCTGCAAACCCACCAGATCTCCGTGGGCAAGCTGTCCAATTGCCGCACCGCCATTGAAATCTGCCAGTTGGCACGCACCATCTTGGGTGGCAACGGCATTACCACCGAATACTCACCGATGCGGCACGCCGCCAACTTGGAGTCGGTGCGCACCTATGAGGGCACGGACGAAGTTCACACCCTCATCCTCGGCCAGGTGCTTACCGGGGAAAACGCATTCCGGTGAGGGAATGAAGAAGCGGCCCGCTAGCTTTTGCTCGCGGGCCGCTTTTGCGGTTGTGCACTGCTTCCTTAAGTGAGGTCCTCAAAGGGGGCGTCAGTGGCGGCGCGTACCTGGTCTACCGTGATCCCCGGAGCCAGCTCCACGAGGCTCAGCCCCTGGTCGGTAACGTCAAACACGCCCATGGAGGTGATGATGCGATCTACCACGCGTTTTCCGGTGAGTGGGTAGGTGCATTCGCGTTTGATGCGGGAGTTGCCCTCGGGGTCCAGGTGCTCCATGATTACCACTACGCGCTGTGCACCTTGGACCAGGTCCATGGCTCCGCCCATGCCGCGCAGCAGCTTTCCGGGCACTGCCCAGTTGGCAAGGTCGCCGTATTCGGACACCTCGAAGGCGCCCAAGATGACGGTGTTGATGTAGCCACCGCGGATCATGCTGAAGCTCGTGGAGGAATCAAAGGTGGAGCCGCCGGGCTTGATGGTGACGGTTTCCTTTCCGGCGTTGCACACGTCCTGGTCTAGCTCCCAGGGCAGTGGGGCTGGGCCCATGTGGAGAATGCCGTTTTCACTTTGCAGGCGCACCTCCACTCCCTTGGGAACATAGTTGGCTACGAGGGTGGGCAGGCCAATACCGAGGTTCACGTACTCGCCATCGGAAAGTTCCTGGCCTGCGCGCTTTGCGATTTGCTGCCGCGACCACCCTGCTGCGGCGTTGCTGGGCGCGGACGTGGGGGCGTCGGCATGCTCCTCACTGCTTTCGGGGTCAGTGAGCTGCAGGATACCGAGCGGTTTGTAATCTCGTTCTTGCTTGGTCAGTGGGTAGACACGGTCCACGAAGATGCCGGGCAGGTGGATCTCGGAGGGATCAAGGGAGCCGACGGGAACAATATGCTCTGCTTCCACCACGGTGACCCGGGCCGCTTTGGCCATGTCCGGGTTGAAGTTGGTGGAGGACTTGCGGAATACAACGTTGCCCTCGGCGTCGGCTTTCCAGGCGTGGACCATGGCGTAGTCCGGCTGAATTGCCTCCTCAAGGACGTACTCGCGCTCTTGGCCGTTGTGGGTGAAGGTGCGCACTTCTTTGGGCTGGGTGAACTCGATGGCCTCGCCTTGCTCGTTGTAGCGCGTGGGCACGCCGCCCTCCGCCACCGCCGTTCCCGCGCCCGTGGGGGTGAAAAACGCAGGAATGCCCGCGCCACCTGCGCGAAGTCGCTCCGCGAAGGAACCCTGCGGGATCAGCTCCACAGACACTTTGCCGCCTAAGAACAGATCCTGGAAACCGCGGTTGAAGCCCAGGTGCGAGCCCACGAACTTGCGCACCTGGTTGTTTTCCACCACGAACGCCAAGCCGGTGAGGTTGCCCTCGCTGTCTGAACCGCCGGGGTTATTGGAGTAAATGGTGAGGTTATCCACCGGTTCCTTGGCGAGCTGTGCGATGAGCGCATAGGGAACGCCGGAGGTGCCAAATCCGCCAAAGGCAATGGACATGCCGGATTGTATCCCGGCGAGAGCTTGTTGAACGTTGGGGAAGATCTTGGATTGCATGTGAGCTCTCCTCCTCAAGGTGGGCTCGTGTGGGGGATGGTGGAACTTTGGTATTGGGTGCTACACGCGTTCGAGTGCCAACGCCATGCCTTGGCCGAATCCCACGCACATGGTGGAGACGCCGGTGCTGAGGCCCAGCTGTTCCATGCGGTTGAGCAGGGTGATGGTGATGCGTGAGCCGGATGAGCCGAGCGGGTGCCCGAGTGCGATGGCACCGCCCCAGGGGTTGACCTTTTCTGGGTCGAGGTCCAGCCTTCTGATGCTGGCTAGAGATTGGGTGGCAAATGCCTCATTGATTTCAAAGGTGTCTACCGTTTGGTTGCTCCACCCGGTGCGGGCGTAGAGCTTTTCCACGGCGGGGACTGGACCCATGCCCATGATCTCTGGGGCAAGGCCAACGTTGGCAAAGTCTACAATTCGTGCGCGCGGGGTGAGCCCGTAGCGCTTGATTGCTTCCTCTGAGGCGATGATGAGGGCGGAGGCGCCGTCGTTGAGCGAGGAAGAATTGCCCGCCGTCACTACCGAGCCGCCCTTGACCACCGGTTTGAGCTTGGCCAAGCCTTCTACAGTGACGCCTTCGCGTGGGCCTTCGTCGGTGTCCACAACGTGGCTGTTGTTCTTGCGGTCCGTCACCGTGACCGGCGTAATCTCAGGAACAAAGCGCCCTTGGCTGATGGCCTCGAGTGCGCGGCGCTGGGATTCCACGGCAAAGGCGTCCGCGTCCTCGCGCGAAACACCTTCTACTTTGGCCACCTCTTCTGCGGTCTCCAGCATGGAGTAGTTGGTGGTGTCCGGCAGCGTTGGGTTGGTGAAACGCGGGCCGATGGTGGTGTCCCATACTGCGCTGGGGGAGGGGAATGCCTTTTCCGGCTTGGGTATGACCCAAGGCCCGCGGGACATCGACTCCACGCCACCTGCCACAATGAGGTCCGCATGGCCCGCCTGAATCAACGCCGTGGCCAGCCCAATGCTGGACATGCCGGAGGCACAGAGGCGGTTCACGGTGATGCCGGACACCGTGTTGGGGAACCCGGCGATCAGCCATGCCAGGCGAGCCACGTTGCGGGAGTCCTCACCAGCGCCGTTTGCGTTGCCAATGATCACATCATCAATCGCCTCTGGTGGGATGTCTGCGGCCTCAACTACTGCCTTTAAGTTGTGCGCAATGAGATCATCGGCGCGGACGGAGGAAAGTGACCCGCCGAAGCGACCCACCGGGGTGCGAAGTGCGGAAACGATGTAAGCGTTGCTCATGGTCACAGCCTTCAAGAGTTGGGGAGTGGGCCTTGGGCCTTGGGGCTAGTCGGTGATCGCCCGGACTTTGCGACCCTGGGCGTCGTACTCATACCAACCGCGGCCGGACTTCTTGCCGTAGCGCCCCTCGTTGTAGAGCTTTTCCACGGCGGGGGAGGGCAGGGAGGCGGGGTCGCCGGTCTGCTCGAACTCGGCCTTGCGGATCAGGTACACCACGTCCACGCCCACCAGGTCCATGAGCTCGAATGGGCCCATTGGGTGGTTGAGTGCAGACTTCGCGGCGAGGTCAATATCCTCAAAGGAAGCGTATCCACCCTGGTAGAGCTCCAGAGCTTCGCGTCGGAGTGCATTGAGTAGACGGTTTGCCACGAACCCAGGAATCTCCTTGTCCATGCGGATAACGTCACGATTCATCTTGCGCGCAAGCGTTTCCACCGCGTCCATGGTCTCGGCGGAAGTGTGCTCGTTGGACACGATCTCGCAGGCCTTGAGAACGAGCACCGGGTTGAAGAAGTGCATGTTGCACACCTTGTCCGGCCGTTTGGTGGCTTCCACGAGCTGTGAAGACACAATGTTGGAGGAGTTGGTGGCCAAAATGGTGTGTTCTGGGGTTTGCTCATCGAGCTGCGTGAAGATCTTGCGCTTAATTTCCAGATCCTCAATGGCGGCCTCGATCACGATGTCCGCATCCTTGACCGCCTCAGCTTGGTCGGTGAGCAGGCGCAAGCGGGCAAACGCAGCGTCTACATCTTCTTGAGTGCGGCGCTGCTTTTCGACGTCACGCGCCATCCGTGAACGCAGCATGTCCTCTGCACGATCAAGGGCTTCCTGGGAAATGTCAACGATCGTGGTGTTGTATCCAGAAAGCGCGGCAACCATGCCGATCTGGGAACCCATCGTGCCGGAACCAATTACTACAACATTGTTGATGTCAGTCATGAGAACTCCTGAAGTTTGAAAGATTGTGCGCAATGAAAATGATGTTTAGTTCTGGGGGAGGCCGTGCTCGCCGCGCACGGAGCGGAAGTCGGGGTGGCGCTTTTCCAGAAAAGCCTTGGTGCCCTCCTGCTTTTCAGCAGTTGCATACAGCACACCTTGGGCAAGGCGTTCAAGGAGCATGCCAGTTTGGTGATCCACCCTGGAGCCGCGCTGCAGGACCTCCCGGACGAGTGCTACGGCGGTGATGCCCTTGCGTCGGATGCGCTGGGCGATCTTGTGTGCCTCATCCAGGAGCTCGGATTGCTCCACTACATAGTTCACCAAGCCCCACCGCAACGCCTCCTCCGCGTTGAGGCGGCGGCCGGTAATGATGATGTCCAGGGCAACGCCAACGCCAACCAGCTTTGCAAGGCGCTGGGTGCCACCGGCCGCGGGGAGGATGCCTAGGCCTGTCTCGGGCAGGCCAAAGATGGCGTTGGGGGAGGCGATGCGGATGTCGCAGGCCATGGCCAGCTCATTGCCGCCACCGAGTGCATACCCGTTGACCGCCGCGATGGTTGGCTTGGGGAACTCCGCGATGCGGTCATACAAACGCTGCATGTAGGACTCCAGTGCGTCCAGCGGCGCGCGCTTGGCCAGCTCATGAATATCCGCACCCGCAACAAACGAGGTATCACCCTGGCCCGTGATAATGATGGCGTCCACATTTGAGTCCACCTCAATGTCATCCAGGTGTGCGGCGAGCGTCTCCAACACGGGTCGGCTCGCGGCATTGAGCTTTTCCGGCTGGTTAATGGTCAGAACTGCTACGCCGTCCTCATCCTGGCGCTGAACAAGCTGGCTGTGGGTGCTATCAGTCATGGTGCGTTCTTCCTTTGGATGTGCGGATTGATTCTGGTCTTGATCCTGGACGGTTAGGGTCCGTTCCAGTTCAAAAATGTGATGCAGCTCATTCTAGGAATTCTGCGAACAGCGCACTATATATTGCGCAAATTAATGCACCAACAGTATTAATTGAAGTCAATGTGTGGGGCAGTAGTGCGCATGGTTGCGGCTGCGCTGGGATTGCCCACCTGCCGAATCATTTCGGCGTCGCCGGTGAAGAAATGAAAAAACGCCCCAATCCACTTCAGGGATCGGGGCGCCTCCAGCGCCTCAGCGCAGTTCAACAACGGTTCTTGTTAGGTGAGCTGTACGTCTACCTTGCCGGTGGCTGGGTCGAAGGTGATGTAGCCGCCTTCAAAGTCCACGCGGAGCTTGTTGTTGATTCGGTATTCCTGGTTGAGTGGCAGGCCGAGTGGGCCGAAGTCGAAGCCTTGGGCTGCCCAGGTGTCGCCAATCTTGCCCCACAACGCGTTGGTGCCGGTGGAGCCTTCCACGATGATGCCGTTGTCAAAGAGTGCAAAGTTGGTTGGCGAGCCATTGCCACCGATGTAGGAGTGGGTGCCCGAGCGGGCATTGCCGAGCACTGGGCCAAGCTGACGGTTCACGTTCTGCCATGCGCGCGCAATGTTATCGTCACCCGTCAGCGCCACAACCTCATTGATCACGCCTGGGAGGTCGGAGAGCTTGAGGTTGTTCATCACCTGCACGTCACCAACATTGCTCACTCCACCTGGCAGCAAGCCCTGGGAAGCTGCGAGGCCCAGGCCTGCGGCAACGAGTGCGCCCAGGGTTGGGATGATCTCAGAGGAGCCAGCGCCAGCGATCGCAGCGGGAGCCACTGGAGCCGGTGCCGGTGCTGGTGCTGGACTCGGGCGTGTAGCAGGAGCCGGTGCGGGACGCTGAGTGGTGGTAGGCGCCGAGGCGGTGGTCGTCGGAACCGCACTTGGTGTTGCGGTTGGAGCCGCAGTGGCCGCAGCAGAAGCCGTTGCCGAAGCTGACGTGCCAGTTGCCGTGGCGAAGGCGCCGGACTTGATGGCGTCGTACTTTGTCTTTGCGATGGTGCGGATGTTGCCCATCTGGGCGTAGCCGTACTGGCCTGGGCAGGCGGTATTGCCGACGTCGCGGTGCGCGAAGATGTTTGGCAAGCTCACGCGGGTGCCGCGGGCGTACTTGGAGTAGCTCGTGCCCTCGGAGATGTGGGTGCTGGTGCCGGTGGGATCAATGCCCGCGACTGCCGCGCGCCAACCAGCGATGTCGCCCACAGCCTGGATCATTTCCGGGGTGGTTGGGGCGGTGTCATAGTTGCCCAGCATGGAGATGGCCCAGGTGTTTTCATTGAAGCCGCCTGCGTGCGCGCCCCATACGTCCTTGTTCAGGCCACCCTTGCGGCCCTCGTAGAGGTTGCCGTACTTATCGGCAAGCACGTGGTATCCCACATCGCACCAGCCGAGCTGCTGCGCGTGGTACTGGTAAATGCCGCGCACGATGCCCGGAGCCTGGGCCTCGGAGTAGTTGTTGGAGCCGGCGGTGTGGTGGATGGTGATGCCGGAAACGCCGTCAAAGTACTGGCTATCGCGGCACTTCAGGGACTCATTCGCGCCCCAGCCTGCGCGGGAAATCACGCGTGGCATGCCGGCGGCGTCGTTGGTGAGCTGGATGCCATTTTCGGGCAGCTCAGAGGTGCCGCCATCAATGAACACCACATCAATGTTCTCGGCACTGCCAGCGGTGTCCTCCACGTCCGTGACCGGGCGAATCTCGCCGAAGTTCGAAGGCAGTGGGGCGGTAGCGCCGGAAGGTTGCTCAGTAGGAGCAGGTTCTTCAGCAGCAGGTTCCTCAGCAGGCGTTTCGACGAGCCCAGCGTCCTGCGTGGTCGCCGTCGCCTCGGCCGTTGCGGTGAGATCCACGCCAGAGATGGAAACCTGCACCTTCTGGGTTGGCTCAATGTAGATCAGCTCGGTGCCACGTACAGCGGAGTCGGAGGCGTCGCCGAAGTTGTAAGCGTCAGTGTCATACCACTCGGACCAGGTGCCGTCTGGGCGCTCGGCGCGGACGAAGGCTGCGAGGTCGCGGTCGCCAGTCCAGGTCACCGCGAACTGGGAGAAGGGCTGATCCCTGGTGAACTCCTTAACGGTGCGGGGGCCGGTGCCGTCCTCGCCTTGAGCTGCGATTGCGGCGTCGTCTACTACAACGCTGGCGCCGTCGGCAAGGCTTGAGGTGCCAACGGAGGCGGTCACCGGCTCGATTGCGGTGCCGTCGGTGCGCAGGATGTTATTCGTGGAAACACCAACCACTGCGGAGGCGAGCACTGCTACTGCGGAGATCATCGCGGTGACAGGTGCCTTTGGTGTGCTGGTGAGGCGTCGTCGTTGCTGCACTATCGGGGTCTCCTCAAAGGTTTCTTGCAACTGTGCCTAGTGGGGGCAAAGTTTATCCACGGATACTCTAGTGCAAGTTGAGGTGTTTGAAAACCCTTGTTGCCTAATGTGGTTAGTGTTGCGAATGTTATTTGTGGGATTTAGGGACGTCGGCCTGCAATCCCCCGCAACGCAAATGCCTGCGTTAGGCTTGATCCCATGACTGACTTTGACCTGATTGTTGTGGGTTCCGGCCTGTTTGGCCTCACCGTTGCGGAGCGCGCCGCGAGCCAACTGGGCAAAAAGGTGCTCATTGTGGAGCGCCGCAGCCACCTGGGCGGAAACGCATACTCAGAGGCCGAGCCGGAGACCGGCATTGAGATTCACAAGTACGGCGCCCACCTGTTCCACACCTCGAATGAGCGCGTGTGGGAGTACGTCAATCAGTTCACCAGCTTCACCGGCTACCAGCACCGCGTGTTCGCAATGCACAAGGGTACCGCGTACCAATTCCCCATGGGCCTGGGCCTGATCAACCAGTTCTTCGGCCGCTACTACAGCCCCGATGAGGCACGCGCCCTCATCGCAGAGCAGGCCAGCGAAATCAACTCTGAGGACGCCACCAACCTGGAGGAAAAGGCAATCTCGCTGATCGGCCGCCCGCTGTACGAGGCCTTCATCAGGGACTACACCGCCAAGCAGTGGCAGACCGACCCCAAGGAGCTGCCCGCCGGCAACATCACCCGCCTGCCAGTGCGCTACACCTTTGATAACCGCTACTTCAACGACACCTACGAAGGCCTCCCCGTAGACGGCTACGCAGCGTGGCTGGAGAACATGGCCGCGCACGAAAACATTGAGGTACGCCTGGACACGGACTGGTTCGAGGTCCGCGAAGAGCTACGCGCAGCAAACCCCGACGCCCCCGTGGTCTACACCGGCCCCCTGGACCGCTACTTCGACTACGCCGAAGGGCACCTGGGTTGGCGCACCCTCGACTTTGAAACCGAGGTGCTCCCCACCGGCGACTTCCAGGGCACCCCAGTGATGAACTACAACGACGCCGAATACCCCTACACCCGCATCCACGAGTTCCGTCACTTCCACCCCGAGCGCGAAGACCGCCACCCCAAAGACAAGACGGTCATCATGAAGGAATACAGCCGCTTCGCGGAGGATAACGACGAGCCGTACTACCCAATCAACACCCCAGAAGACCGTGCCAAGCTGGAGGCCTACCGCAAACTCGCCGCCACCGAGGCGCGCGAGCACAAGGTGCTGTTCGGCGGACGCCTGGGCACCTACCAATACCTGGACATGCACATGGCCATCGCCGCAGCACTGAGCCTGTTCGACAACAAACTCGCGCCATTCTGGACCGAGGGCGCCGCGCTCGAGCAAGAGCGCGGGCACTAGGGGTTTTGGCACTAGGGGTATTGGTAGGGATTGGCACTAGGGATTTTGGAAGGGGTGCGTTGTGGAGATTTCACACGAGATGGCTTTTAGTACGCCCACGCCGCTGCTGGGCCGTTTTGTGCAGGTAGTGCCCCTTGTCCCCGAACACGCCCCGGCGTTGGTGGAGGCCGTGCAACCGGGAAGGCTGTGGGAAACCTGGTACACCTCAATCCCTGCGCCTGAGGAAATGGCTCAAGAAATCGCCGCGCGCCTGAAACGGCAGAGTGACGGTGAAATCGCAGCCTACGCCATCACCCTGGCGGAAGACTCCCGGCCCATTGGAATGACAACCTACCTCCACCCTGACCCGCAAAACCTGCGGGTGGAAATCGGCTCAACCTGGATTGGCAAGCAGTACCAAGGTGGGCGCGTCAACGCAGAAACCAAGCTCCTCATGCTGCAACACGCATTTGAGCACCTTGAGTGCCAAAGGGTGGAACTGCGTGCGCACCACATGAACTTCCAGTCGCGTGCCGCAATCGAAAAGTTGGGGGCGCACTGCGACGGCATCCTACGCCGCCACATGCTGCTGCCCAACGGAACGTGGCGTGACACCGTGGTGTACTCCATCCTCCGGGAAGAATGGCCCACGGTGCGCGCCGGGCTCGAGGCGAGGCTCTAGGGTTCTCGTGCCCAAGCTGGTAGGCCTGCTGCGATGAAGCAAAAACTCGGATCCACAGAAATGCAAGTGGTTGGCGGGCCTCACCTGGAAGCCCCGCCAACCGCAAACCGCACTGCTTAGCCGAATACCTCGGCCATGGCCTCCTCGATGATGCCTAGCCCACGGCGCAGTTCCTCCTCCGTAATGTTCAGTGGTGGAACAATGTGCATGCGGTTGAAGTGGGTAAATGGCCACAATCCACGCTTCTTGCACGCCGCCACGAGCGCCGCCATTGGGGCATTTTCCTCGGGAGAGGGGTTGAACGGCACCAATGGTTCGCGGGTGGACTTGTCTTTGACTAGCTCGATGGCCCAGAACATGCCGAGGCCGCGAACTTCGCCAACATTGGGGTGTGTTGAGGCGAGCTCATCGAGCCAAGGCTTGACCACCTGCTCACCCAGGCGGCGCACATGCTCAAGGATTCCTTCTTCCTCGAACACCTCAAAGGTGGCTACACCTGGGGCGCAGGCCAGCGGGTGGCCGGAGTAGGTGAGGCCGCCAGGGAAGGTGCGCTCGCCGAAGGTTTCGCGGATCGCATGGCTCATCACCACGCCACCAAGCGGCACATAGCCGGAGTTCACGCCCTTGGCAAAGGAGATCATGTCTGGCACCACGTTGAAGTTTTGGAAAGCAAAGAGCTTGCCGCAGCGGCCGAAGCCGGCCATGACTTCATCGGCAATATAGAGGATGCCGTACTTGTCACACAGTGCGCGCACACCAGGGAGGTATCCCGGCGGTGGGACCAGGATGCCGTTGGTGCCAACCACCGTTTCAATGATGATCGCGGCAATGGTTTCTGGCCCTTCCATTTGGATCTGGTGTTCCAAATGGGCCAGAGCACGCTCGCACTCTTGGCCCTCATCCTGCGCGTAGAACACTGAGCGGTAGGTGTAGGGGCCAAAGAAGTGAATTACAGAATTATCGGATGGCTCATTGGGCCAGCGGCGTGGGTCGCCGGTCAAACTAATGGCCGTGGATGTAGCCCCATGGTAGGAGCGGTACATGGACATGACCTTCCGACGGCCCGTGTGCAACCGAGCAAGGCGCACGGCATTCTCGTTGGCGTCGGCACCGCCATTGGTGAAGAACACATGGGAAAAGTGCTCCGAGCCGGCGCCCTCAACGATGAGCTTTGCGAGTTCACTGCGGACGTCGTTGGCAAAGGCGGGCGCGATCGTGGCGAGCTGCCCAGCCTGCTTCTGGATGGACTCCACCAACTTGGGGTGCTGGTGGCCCAAGTTCAGGTTCACCAGTTGAGAGGTGAAGTCCAGGTAGCGGTTGCCCTCGAAGTCCCAGAAAGTGGAGCCCTCACCGCCCGCCACCGGCAGGGGTGCAATCTTGTCCTGTGCACTCCAGGAGTGAAACACATGGGCAGCGTCTGCCGCCACGATGTCAGCGTTGGAGACCTGTTCGTTGGAAACCATCACATCCTCCTTATTCATTCGGTGGTGTTAGTTAGTGTATTAGTTGGTGGGGAAGCCCAGGTTGATTTGGGATTCGCTCGGCAGCGGCCAGCGGGTGGTCACTACCTTGCGTCGGGTGTAGAAGTTGAAGGATTCGGGGCCGTACATGTGGATGTCGCCGAACAGGGAGTTCTTCCAGCCGCCAAAGGAGAAGGAGCCGATTGGCACTGGGATAGGAACGTTGATGCCCACCATGCCCACCTCGATGTCAAACTCGAACTGGCGTGCCGTGCGGCCGTCGCGGGTGAACACCGCCGTGCCGTTGGCAAACTGGTTGGAGTTGATCAACTGCACCGCTTCTTCGTAGGAGTCAACGCGGGCGATGCAGAGTACGGGGCCAAAGATTTCCTCATCGTATGCCGGCATACCGGGCGCCGCGTGGTCGATGATCGATGGGCCAATGAAGAAGCCTTCTGCGCCGTCTTCAATGTGGGAGAAGTCGTACTCACGGCCGTCCACCACCAGCTTGCCGCCGTTGGCCTCAGCGGAATCCAGGAAACCAACGATGCGGTCCAGGGAGGCCTTGGTGATCACTGGGCCCATTTCCGCGGTTGGGTCATCGTAGCGGCCAACCTTAAGCTTGCGGGTGCGCTCGGCGATTTTCTCCACCAGCTCGTCAGCAATGTTGCCCACGGCGACCACAACGGAGATGGCCATGCAGCGCTCACCCGCAGAGCCGTAACCAGCGGACACTGCGGCGTCGGCGGCTGCGTCGATGTCTGCGTCTGGCATCACGATCATGTGGTTCTTCGCGCCGCCCAGGGCCTGCACGCGCTTGCCGTTGGCTGCGGCCTCGGCGTAAATGTATTTGGCCACCGGGGTGGAACCCACAAAGCTGATTGCCTTTACTCGTGGGCTTTGCAGGAGGTAGTCAACGGCTTCCTTGTCACCGTGGACCACGTTCAGCACGCCGTCGGGCAGGCCTGCTTCCTTGAACGCCTGGGCTACCCAGTTTGCCGCGGAAGGGTCGCGCTCCGAAGGCTTGAGGATCACCGTGTTGCCTGCGGCGATGGCGGTGGTCACCATCCACAGGGGCACCATTGCGGGGAAGTTGAACGGGGTGATGCAGGCAACCACTCCCACCGGTTGACGGGTCTGGTGGACGTCAATGCCGCCGGCTGCCTGCTCCAGATGCTCACCTTTCATGTGGTGCACGAGGCCGGCGCAGAACTCCACGTTTTCCAGGCCGCGCACGATTTCACCTGCGGCGTCATCCAACACCTTGCCGTGCTCCTCGGAGATCACTGCTGCGAGTTCACTGCGGCGGGAATTGATGATTTCGCGCAGGTTGAACATCACTTGTGCGCGCTTCTGTAGGCCAGTTGCACGCCAGCCGGGGAGGGCTGCCTCTGCGGCGGCGATGGCTTCCTCAAGCGTGCTGGTGCTGGCAACAGCCACCTCACGGATTTGCTTTCCGGTGGCGGGGTTGAAAACGGGGGCAGTGCGGTCCTCGCTGTTTTCTGCGGCCAGTTGCCCGTTGATGAAGTGTGAAACTCGCATTTAGACTCCACTCCTTACAATGTGTCCGAAGAATATGTGTAGAATGTGCTACATCATTGAACTGCGTGTTTGTGGCAGATCGCTGAATGCTCATTACTGTAATGGGGCAAATTGGCCCCTCAGTAATGAGAAATGTCCACTAAATTCACCTCTGGATTACAGACTGTAAAGGGAAGGGTGGTTGGCCTCATGAAATCGGTGCATTCTGGAACACCGGCGGAAGTGGCCGCTGAAATGACCGCTGAGCAGCTCGGTGAGATGGTGCCAAAGCTCACCCTCGGTGAAGTGCTCTCCCTGGAACCATTGGCCTCTGTACATGTGGAAACGTACTGTTCACAGGCTGATCTGCAACGCCCGGTGCGCTGGATCCACGTGGCGGACGCAACGCGTTCTGCTGACCTGCTTAAGGGCGGCGAAATACTGCTCACCACCGGCATCGCATGGAGCGAGCAACCCGCCGAGCGCGAGGCAATGGTGGCTTCTTTTGCGCGAAACGACGCTGCCGCCGTGGTGTTAGAACTTGGTTCCCGCTGGCACGCGATCCCGGAGGACGTGATTGCAGCCTGCACAAAGCACAGTCTGCCCCTGGTGGTGTTGCATGATGAAGTGAAGTTTGTGCAGGTAACAGAAAACGTGCACACCTTGCTGCTGGAAAAGCACGTGCGCCAAGTAGTAGCGATTCATAAAGTCACAGAATCCTTCAACGCGCTGATTGTGAATGGGGCACCAACCCTGCAAATCCTCGCCCATGCCAGCCGCCTGCTCAAAGCCCCCGTCGTGTTGGAGGACCTCAGCCACCAGGTGGTGGGCTACGCGGAGGGGCATACCTTGCCCAGCAAACTGCTCGCCGGATGGAGTAGGAAGTCGCGCCAGTGGACACACAGGGTGGGCCAGTACGGTGAGCTCACCCAGGCGGTGACAGTGGAGGATCTTGTCGCTGACCAGAGGTGGACCATGATCGACGTCCAAGCGCGTGGCATCGTGTGGGGCAGGCTGTTGTATCACGGGCACTCCCAATCTGAAGCCGGTGGCCACCACATTTTGGGTCAGGCAGCCACCGCACTGGCCATGGAACGCCTTGGCTCAGACAACCCCTATTCCTGGGTGGACCTCATTGAGAAGACCGCGCTGGACCGCCTGGTGGAAAACAAATACACCACTGTTCAAGGAGCCGGTGAAGTGCTGCAGGCCTCGGGGTTTCGTATTGAGGATCGGGCGCTCATCGCGCTGCTCATCGAGCACACGGGGGAGTACATTGACCCCACGGTGTACCGCAAGCAGATCCGCAAGACGTTCCCAGGGGCAGACTTCCTTGCAGTTCCGCGTGAGTCCGATCCACGGCTGGTGACCGCCGCTCTCTCCGTACCGCTGGATGGATTTGATGCCCACCTCCTGGCCGGCAAGTTTGTGGCCATGGGAGAGAAGATTACAGGGAACTTTGACGCCAAGATTCGCGTGGTGTTCTCTGAGGCCACCACCCAAACTCTTGAGCTAGCAGGGCACATCCGGACCCTTTCCAGATTTGCTACCCCACCTATGCCGCGGGCAAAAGTCACTGCCACCCCACTTTCACGCAACCCGTTGGAGGGCCTACTCCTACAGCTCAGTAATGATGTGCGCGTCCAAGAGTTTGTGAACACCACCCTTGAAGCGTTGATCCGCCATGACGCCAAGAATGATTCAGACTTGGTGGATACCCTCACCGCGGTGCTGGCGCACCCAACCTCCCGCACCGCGGCAGCCGAGTGTCTACACCTTTCCCGCACTGCGCTCTACACCAGGATCGCCACCATCGAGCGCCTGCTGGGCGTAGACCTCAGCAACGGCGAGGAAGTGTTCGCGCTGAGCCTGGCGCTGAAGGCCTACCGCCCGAAAGGGGAGTAGCCCTCCAACAAACCGCTAGGTCAAGGCAGCTAGCGTTCGGCCATCACCAAGCTGCGGCTCACCACATTCCCCGCCAGCGCATCCACCAAAAACTCATGGGTGTGGGTGCGTACGCACCAATTGGGCTTCCACAGTGGTTCGGCCAAAGCGATCAGTGAAAGCTCAAACATAGAGGCCAGCTTCAGTTTGCCCAACAGCTTGGTGCTGAGGGCTTGCCTTGCAATGTTGATTGCCTCATCCGTGGTGCCCACTCGCGCCTTAGAGATCAGATCCTCCAAAAGGATTGCGCCTTCCGGGGTTGATTGTTCGCTGTTGGTCCAATCCTCCATTACAAGCGGCGTGCCGGAAACCAGATCGACAGCGGCAAACATGCGCGCACCTGCCACTTTTCGCGCCGGGCCGCGCCGGGCAACTACCTGAAAGGCAGTGCCTAGCAGCGGGTAATAGCTGAGCTTTGGCTCTTGGAGGGTGGCTTCATTGTGAAGATACCGTGCGTGCTGCGCAGCGAGGTTCAAGGCATCTTCGGCGCTCAGTGCTGGTGCAAGAGTGAAAGCCGGCATCTTAGTCACCTTAGGCACCTTGACCTGGGAATTGGTTGATGAGCGTGGGGTCGCTGCTCCGCTCTGCTTTCCGCGAGGCGGGGGTGACGCTGGCCGCGTCGGAAATTGCCTGCTGCACCTCCAGCGAGACAGGGTGCGATTTTTGCGTGGCCAAGGAGCCGAAGACCATGCCTGCGGTGGAGAGGATGAGGCCGGCGAGGAGGGGATCGATGCCCGTGGCGGTGGCAAAGTCCATGACCTGCCAAGACACCACGCCGACCGTTCCCAGGATGATGGAGAGCGTGGCACCAACGCTGTTGCCCTTTGGCCACCAGACAGCGCACACGTATGCGGGCACGAAGGCGCCGCCGAGGATGGAGGTGGCAAACACCACCAGACCGAACACCGCTGGTGGCTGCCAAATTGCCAGCACAATGCCGCCAAAGCTCAGCAGGAGTACAGCGCAACGGGAGATCCACACCATGTGCTTTTCCGTCATGTCTTTGATGATGAACCGGCCGAAGATGTCTTTTGCAGCGATTGTGGAGGCTTGGAGGAGGAGGGCGTCGGCAGTGGACATGATCGCTGCCATCACCGCCGCCATCACGATGCCCACGGCGAAGGAGGGCAGGACGGTCTTGGCGGTTTCAAAAATGGCCTGTTGGGGGTCGTCGAGCTGCGGGAGGACCAGCAGCGCGAAGATGCCGATGATGTACGGCGCCGGGATGAAGAAGAGGTTGAACAGCGTGGCGTACACGCCGGCCGAACGCGCCACGGAGGGCTGCTTCATAGCCATGTGGCTCACCACGACGTGCGGCCAACCCATGTAGCCGATGGAAAACAGCAGCAGCGCGCCGATAATCACGCCCCACTGGCCTTGGAACTCCAGGTTGGCGCCCCACATGGTGAGCAAGTTCGGGTTGATTTCCCCAATGCGCTCGTTGGCACTGCTGAACCCGCCGAGGTACTGCAGCGTTGCCACGAGGATCCACACCATGCCAATCACCATGATGATTGCCTGGACAAAGTCGGTATAGGCCACGGCCAGGTATCCGCCCAGGAAGGTGTAGAGCACAATCACCCCAACGGCCACTAGGAGCGCGACGTTGAAGTTTAGGCCCGTGACCACAGCAAGGCCGGAGCCGCCGGCGATGAACTGGGAAAGCACGTAGAGAAACAGGCAGAACAGGGCCACGGGTGCTGCCACCAACCGCACCCACTTGGATTCGTAGCGGTGCTCCAGGTACTCAATTGATGTCAGCGATCCCAACTTTTGCGAAAGTTTGCGCATGCGCCGTCCAAGCACGGAAAGGTTGATGATGCCGCCACCGATGTCACCCAAGGCGTACCACATGGAGTAGTAGCCCTGGGTATATGCCAGTGACCCGGCACCCAAGAACATGTATCCAGACATGGAACTGGATTGCAGCCGCAGCGCCGTGACCGCCGGCCCAATAGAACGATCTGCCAAAAGGTAACCTTCGGTGTTGTTTGAGCTGCGCTTCATGGTCCACACACCAATGCCGGCCATTGCCACAAAGTACACAATCAGGAAAATCAACGCGATGTTCATTGGCTATGCCACCCCCTCTTGAGCTGGAGTTTCATCTGCCAAGTGCCAGTCCTTGCTCACGACCCAGAACACAGCGGTATACACAATCCATAGCAGCGTGATCCCAATGATCACTGCTGCGGTAAACGTCGGAAGCCCTAACATGAGGAGTCCTTTCCAAAACACGTGCAGGCAAGGGGGATGTCCCGCCTGCAACAGTGGGCGAGCGCCGCATGAGCCCGCGATACGGTGGCCATGGCCGCTGCCGTTTTCAACTTGGACAAAGAGCAAGAAACGTTTCTTGGAAAACACTCAACCAGCCCGCGCAGGCAGCGGCAGCGCGCAAAATGTCTGTTTTGGGGGCAAAACCCAACAAAGTGTCTTGTTCCGCCGAGCGCGTGCCGAGCGCGTGTCCATCGCATTCCGATCGCATTCCGACGCCCCCTAAGGCCGCATCCGGTGCTGTTGTGTGGGGGTTAAGGGCTGTGGGTGATGGTGATGCTGCTCGGTGGCGTACTCGATTCACCAAATGAAGCTACGTTTCGAAGGCGCGCTAAGCTCTAAGCCTTGCAGTGAAGAAGCGTGGAGGGTTGAGGTGCACGGCATGAACAGCAGCAACGGCATTGACCAATCGGTGTGGCAGTTTTTTATCGACAACCGAGTGGCCTGGCTCAATGAGCCTCAAGTCCTTCTCAGCGACGCTTTCCAACCGCGCTGGGTCACATTGATGGCGGTGGTGCTCACTTTGGTGATTTTCTTGCGCTCCCGCCGATTGGATTCTGCCCTGCGTTGGGCGCGGATCCTGTACCCGGCGCTCACGTTGATCGTGGCAATCACCATCTCCTCAGCGTTGAAGCACCTCATTGGCCGCGAACGCCCATTGGAGGCCGCGCGGCTCGTGGTGGAGACAAACCCAAGCATGCCCTCCGGGCACGCCATCGCCGCCTTTGCTCTGGTCACCGTCCTTAGCGTGCTCACCCGCAGTTGGTGGACGGTACCAGCCTGGATCGTTGCGGTGCTAGTTGCTATAAACCGCCTCTACGTTGGGGTGCACTGGCTCAGTGACGTCCTCGTGGGTGCCAGCATCGGCACAGCGGTAGCGCTGTTGATGTGGCAGCTCCTTCAACGCGCGGCGCGGCGTCAAACGGTGCGGAGTCAAACGGCACGGAGCCAAACGGCCGCCGCTCAGCCCTAGCGCTAGAACGACCCCGAACCGCCGGAACCACTGAACCCACCGGAAAAGCTCGTGTTCGTTGAGCTTGACGTATTGGCTGCGGCCACCGCGGAGTTGTGGGTAGAGAGCATGAGGTAGAAGGGCAGCACGCTGGTGCTGTTGAAGCCTGGGCGGTAGTTTTCGCTGCCAAGGCCCGGTGCTTTGGCGGCGTCAGCTTTGTTGAACTGGGTTTTGTTCAGTTCGCTGAGCACGATTTGATAGTCGGCAACCAAGCGGGCGTAATCCTCAAGCATGTGCTCATCGTTGAGGTTGCGTTGGAGGGCGCGGCCGCGTTTGGCAAGGTCTGCGAGTGCGTGTTGGTGTGTTGATTTCTCGGCGTTGGCGTGGGCTTTGGTGATGTCATCCACGAGCTTGTTGAGCTGCCTTGCGCGCACGTTTGCGTCGCCGTTTTCCATGGCAAAGAGCATGTCAATGTTCTTTTCGGCATGCTGCACTTTCTGAAAGCGGGTGTGGATGTTCTTGATGTCCTCACGGCGCTTGTGAAATTCTTTCAACTCCGAGTTGGGGGTGAGTCCTTCCAGCTTGTCAAAGCCAGCGTGGGCATCGAGGAATCCTTGGCGGATTGTGTCCCACTCGGAACGCAGCTGGGCATTCACGAGGGGGCTGCGGAGGCTGTTGGCACGCACATCAATTTGGTCCAGGCGTTGCGCAAGGTCGCCGTAGCCTTTGGAGATCACATCAAACTCCTTCTTGGCCTTTTCCCCACTTGTCCGCTGCTCTTTGCGCACAATTGCAGCAAGCGCACCAATGATTAATGCAACGCCAGAAGCAACCAGGCCACCGATTGTCCACTTCGTAGCAGTGCTCATCTCCTCATCACCAGAACCCGCGCTGGTCTCCTGTCCTGCTACCGCCCTGGCGCCGTCGGCAAGCCCCAGTGCCCAGTCGCCGTCCCGCAGCCCAGGGCGCATTGCTTCAAGATAGGAGTCCAGGTTGGCGCTGAGTGAGATTGCGCTTGCGACGTCCTCGCCGGCGTAGACGCCCATGTTTCGGTCCTCGGTGGCCAGAGAGAAGATGAGCTGGCCGTCACCGAAAGTGAGCTGGTCCTGGCTGAGTAATTGGGGGTCGTTGGCTTTGGCGTAGTTCACCGTTGCATCGTTGAGGGATTCCGCGGTGCTGCGAAACACCAGGTAAGTGGTGTGGGTGATGCTGGGATCCAGGCCCACCTCAGCGGTTGTGCTGATGAGCTCTTGCTCCTGTTCGGGGGTCAGGAGGTCGGCGGGGTCCACGATGCGCACGTCTTCCGCCACCAGAGCTGCCGCGGTGGGAGTAGCGCCCAGTGCGAGGCCAAGCGATGCACCGAGCGTTCCGACGAGCGCCGCACCGAAGATGCCGGAGAGACCGCGCGCGTGCGGCATGCGGGACAAAAGCCTGTGTGCGAATTGGATTCCAGGAGCCTTCGGGTTCATGCCCGCCAGCATAGCGAGGTTGCAGCGGTGTGGCAGCGGGTGTGTGTCGGGGTGCCCTACTACTGTGGTAGGGGACTTCTTCCTATAGAAAGGCATTCTTTGATGAACGAGCTTCAGCTCCAGCGATTCCTCATGCCAGTGGCGGGTGAGCCACATGACGTGCAATCGCTGTACCTTCTGGAAAATGAAAAGAACCACCGCCGCCCCGCGTGGGAGGACCGAACCAGCGTGCGGCTTCACGCGGGTGACGAGCTCAGCTTCCAAACCTACTTCAACGCCTTCCCCGCCAGCTACTGGCGCCGCTGGTCCCAGCTTGACCAAGTGAACCTACAGGTCACGGTAGAGGGCCGGGCAAGAGTGGATGTGTACCGCTCCAAGATCGATGGTGCCCGACTGGCCGTCACCGGCCGTGTGCTGGACAACGAGCAAGCAATCTTTGAGCTACCACTTTCCACCTTTGAAGACGGCGGCTGGCTGTGGTTTGAGGTCACCGCAGAGACTGACGTCCTTATCCACAACACCGGTTGGTTCGCCCCACATGCCGCAAAACCACAGGTCATGCCTGACGGCACCGAGGTAGGCCCCTTCGAGCCGCGCGTGACCGTGGGTATCCCCACGTTCAACCGCCCAGCCGACGCCGTTGCCGCGCTCACTGCGCTGGGCTCGGATCCAGAGGTTAAAGAAGTCATCGATGCCGTGATTATGCCCGACCAAGGCAATCAGCACCCCTCCGACCTGCCCGGATATGAGGAGGCAACGAAGGCCTTCGAGGGACGCTTCTTTGAATTCCGCCAAGGTAATCTGGGTGGCTCCGGCGGCTACTCCCGCATTATGTACGAGGCCCTCGGTGACGGCGAGGCCGGTGCTGCGAAATCCCCATACATCCTCTACATGGATGATGACATCGCGATCGAGCCGGACTCCATCCTGCGCGCGCTCGCCGCTGCCCGCTACGCGAAGAGCCCGATGCTCATCGGTGGACAGATGCTGAACCTGCAGGAACGCTCTCACCTGCACTCCATGGGTGAGGTTGTGGGCCGCCATGACTTCATGTGGACCTCCGCACCGCACGTGCATTACGACCATGACTTCTACCGCCACCCGCTGTCTGACCGAGGTAAGCCAGGAGACCTTCCTGGCACCCCCAACTCCGTGGACCTGCACCGCCGTATCGACGTTGATTACAACGGCTGGTGGATGTGCATGATCCCGCGCGTGGTGGCAGAACAGATCGGGCAGCCACTGCCGCTGTTTATCAAGTGGGATGATGCCGAATATGGCCTGCGTGCAGGCCAGCAGGGTTTCCCCACCGCCACCTGGCCAGGCATCGCGATCTGGCACATGGCGTGGAGTGATAAAGACGATGCCATTGACTGGCAGGCCTACTTCCACTTGCGCAACCGATTGATCGTTGCCGCTTTGCAGCACGATGGTCCAGTTGGCGGCATCATCCGCTCCATGCAGAAGGCCACCTTCAAACACCTGCTTAGCTTGGAATACTCCACCGTGGCCATCCAGAACGAGGCCATGAAAGACTTCCTCGCAGGCCCGGACCACCTCTTTGACATCCTGGAGACTTCCCTGCCGCGTATCAACGCCATGCGCAAGGAATACCCGGACGCTGTGGTGCTTCCCTCTGCCTCTGAGCTGCCAAAGCCAACCGGCATTCCGGGTGTGCCCATCCGGGATATCGGCGGGCGCCTTGCGCCGGTGAAGAAGGCCGTGTGGCTGGCAAAGTCCATCAAGCACTCTCTTTCCAAGGAAGACCTGGCGCACCACGAGGTACCGCAGGCGAACCTCGCCCCAGTGGAGGCGCGTTGGTTCAGCCTGTCCCGCCTTGATGGCGCCACCGTGACCACGGCGGATGGCCGCGGCGTGACCTACCGCAAGCGTGATCGTGAGCAGGCCAAGGCGCTGCTCAAAGAGTCCCGCAGGCTACAAAAAGAGGTAGCTGAACAGTTTGATCGCTTGCGCGGTGAATACCGTGCGGCGCACAGTGAACTGACAAGCCGTGAAGGTTGGAGCAAGATCTTTGAACGTTAAAAAGCTACAGGCGCAGGTGGGCGCTCCCCTTCGCAGAGCCTTTCAGGAGCCTCAGGCGGAAGCAGACCTGATTGTGCGGGTGCAGCAACTCATCGGCGCCAATGAGTCTGTATTTAAGGTAGCCCGGGGGCTCAGCCATTTCGGTGAGCACGCCCTCGGCTGGATGGCGCTCGGTGCGGTGGGTGCATTGGTGGACGCTAAGCGCCGTGAGGCCTGGGTGCGGCTCATCGCCGCCGCCTTTGTAAGCCATGCTGCAAGCGTGGTGATCAAGCGGATTGTGCGCCGCAAGCGCCCACATGATCCCCGTATTGCCATCGGTGTGTCCACGCCAAGCAAGTTGAGCTTCCCAAGCTCGCACGCTACCTCCACCACCGCCGCGCTGGTGTGTTTGGCCAGGATCACCCGGAATCCGCTGCCTCTGCTGGGTGTGCCAGTGATGATGCTTTCGCGTATTGTGCTCGGGGTGCATTATCCAACCGACGTCGCAGCCGGAGCCCTCGTGGGTGCGGCAACCGCAGCGGCCATTGGAGGAACAAAGTGACCGAACAGCATCCCGTGATTGGCTCCGAGCCGCACACCGAGGGTATTGACAACCTGAAGAAGCGTCAGCCACCCAAGAATTTGGCAGACGGCATGATCAAGGCGCTGCGCCCCAAGCAGTGGGTGAAGAACGTACTGGTGCTGGCCGCACCGCTGGCTGCCGGCCCAGAAGCTTTGTTCAACGGGCGCACTCTGCTCGATGTTGCCATTGCGTTCATTGTGTTCTGTATGGCAGCTTCATCCATCTACTTGATCAATGACGCCCGCGACGTAGACGCAGACCGAGCCCACCCCACTAAACGCTTCCGCCCAATCGCGGCAGGGGTGCTGCCGGTGAACTTGGCCTACGGCATGGCGGTGGCGCTGATCGTAGCCTGCTTGGCAATCAGCTACTTTGCTTCCTCGGGTCACGGGCTGGCCATCGTGATGGCGGTCTACATTGCACTGCAGTTGGGCTACTGCTTCGGCTGGAAGCATCAGCCGGTGATCGACATCGCCTTGGTTTCCTCCGGCTTCATGCTCCGCGCAATGGGCGGTGGCGTTGCTGCTGGCATTGACCTCTCCCAGTGGTTCCTCCTGGTGGCTGCATTCGGCTCTCTGTTCATGGCGGCTGGTAAGCGCTACGCGGAGATCTTGCTTGCGGAGAAGTCTGGCGCGAAGATCCGCAAGGCCTTGGAGGGCTACACCCCCACCTACCTGCGCTTTGTGTGGACCCTTTCCGCCACTGCAGTGGTGATGGCCTACTCCCTGTGGGGCTTTGAAATGGCGGCCAGCGCAACCGGCGCGGCCAGCGTGTGGTACCAGGTTTCCATGGTGCCGTTCACCGTGGCCATCCTGCGTTACGCGGCAGACATTGACCGCGGCGCCGGTGGGGCACCGGATGAGATTGCGCTGCGCGACCGGACACTGCAATTGCTGGCACTCGCTTGGGTGCTGTGCATTTCCATCGCGGCGTATGTGGTTCCTGCCATGTAAACACGTAGGTAGCTGATCTTCTACTCCGTGGGTGCTAAGATCACACCCCATGGTCAAAGTGCATAGGCGAGGGCGAACCGTGACTTCTGTTGCACAAAAGTCTGCACTGCTTTCAGCGGTGACGGTCGCCCTTTTGGCGTTCCTGGGGGCGTGGGAGCGCCGCTGGATGAGCGACGACGGCCTGATCGTCCTGCGCACCGTCCGCAACATCCTCGCCGGCAACGGCCCCGTGTTCAACGCCGGTGAACGAGTGGAAGCCAACACTTCCACCCTGTGGCAGTACTTGATTGCCCTGGTGGGATGGGTTTTGCCGGAGGTGCGCCTGGAATCCATTGCGCTGTGGCTCGCTCTGCTGTTTAGCACCGCCGCGCTGGGTGTTGCCACCTGGGCCACCACCGGCCTGTGGCGCCACCGCAAGGGAGTGCTGCTGCTTCCGTTCGGCGGGCTCATCTATATCGCTCTGCCGCCGGCGCGCGACTTTGCCACCTCTGGCCTTGAGTGGGGCCTGTCCTTATTCTGGATCGCGGTGCTCTGGCTCCTTTTGGTCCGCTGGGTGCGGCGCACTGGTGGCGCGCTTCCACTGGCGTTCTGGGCGGGCATGAGCTGGCTGATCCGTCCGGAGTTGGCGCTTTACGGCGGCTTGGTGGGGATTTTGCTGCTGCTTGCAGCCGGCAGTTGGCGCGCCCGCGCCGCAATTTTGGCGGTGGCACTGCCGTTACCCGCCGCATACCAGCTCTTCCGCATGGGCTACTACGGGCTGCTCGTCCCGCACACCGCGGTGGCAAAATCAGCCTCCGGCGCCCAGTGGGGCAGCGGCTGGGAATATCTCTTGGACCTCGCCTCTCCGTACTGGCTGTGGCTGCCCCTGCTCCTGGCTCTGGTTGCGGGGGTGCTCGTGAGCAGAAGCATTGACGACGCCGCCAGCGCCGCCCCCACCGAAGGAGGCCTCGCGGGGCTGCGGCGCCCAGCCGTGGCGGTGCTGCTGGTGGAGCTCGCGGCACTATTGCACCTTCTCTATGTGATCCGCGTGGGTGGAGACTTCATGCACGGCCGCATGCTGCTGTTGCCGCTGTTTACCCTGCTGTTGCCGGTGGCGGTGCTTCCCGTGGCCCTTGTGGACGGTGAGGGGCCGGCGCGGTGGCGTCGGTACGCTCCTGCTTTTGCCTGGTGCGCTGTTGCCGGTTGGGCGGCGCTGGTGACGCTCGGTGTGCATGGCCATAAGTGGGAACCCCCGAGTGACCTCGGTGAGCTGAGCGTTGTGGACGAGCGTGAGTTCTGGACGTGGAACACCGGGCGCGAGTCTGGCGACGCCCCCATGTTCGCACAGGATTTCCTGGCGGTGCCGCTGGTGGCAGACTACCGGGAGCAGATCGCTGTGGGCCTTGAGGAGAACGCGGCGATGCTGCTTTCCGTGCGGGCCGAGCCCACGTTTTCCCCTGTGGAAGGGCAGCGCGCGGACTTGGACGGCGTGCTCTACACCTGGCTGCCTGTGGAGCGCGGGTTCACTGGCCCGGATCTAGCGAACACCCCTCTCACGGTGAGCATGCTGAATCTAGGTGTGACCGGTATGAATGCGCCGTTGGACGTGCGCGTGCTGGACCCGATGGGCTTGGCCAACCCGCTCGCCGCGCGCCAACCTCGCATCGAAGGCGGGCGCATTGGGCATGACAAGCTGTTGCCCACTGAGTGGCAAATTGCGGACTCCGCAATGAACCTCGGCGTGCCGCTTCACTGGATCAACCAGGAGCAAGCGGTGCTGGCCCGCAATGCGCTCTACACCGAGGATGTGGTGGAGATGTTTGAAACCTACCGCGCGCCGCTGGATCCCCAACGAGTGCTCTCCAACATCAAGTTCTCCCTGACCCTCGGCCGCACGCTGGAGTTGGATCCCGACCCCACCACCTATTTTGACGATCCGCACGTGGACCCCGCGGTATATCCCATCGCTTGGCCTATTGACGTTCATCTGGATACACCTCGCTAGACTACGGGGGTGGTGAGAAGCGTTTTCAGAAGATCTACGTGCTGCATTGTGGGGCAACGTTTGATAGGGTTTGTTACCAGTCTGTAACACTTTCGATTCATCACGCGAAAGTCCTATAGGAAACGCTCGCGAAAATAGAGGAGAAAAATGAGTTTCGTAGCAAGCCTCAAGAACCTGGGGAAGAAGGTGACTGCCACCGCTGCAGCAGTGGTGACCGCCGGTGCCCTGGTAGTTGCCGGAACTGGTGAGGCTGCGGCCGCGAATCGTGACTGGCTGCGCCCAGACGCAACCGGTACCTGCGATTGGGATGCCGCTGCATACTGGGTCCAGCGTTGTGACGTGTGGTCCGACGCCATGGGCCGTAACATCCCCGTGCAGATCCAGCCAGCACTCAACGGCGGCAACGCGGGCCTGTACCTCCTCGACGGTGCCCGTGCCACCAACATTGCAAACGCCTGGACCGTGGACGCCCGCGCCCACGAGCTCTACGTGAACAACAACATCACCCTGGTTATGCCAGTGGGCGGCGCTGGCTCCTTCTATGCAAACTGGGCTGAGCCAATCAACGCTCAGGGCGACCTCTACATGTGGGACACCTTCCTCTCCCAGGAGCTGCCCGCATACCTCGAGGGTAACTTTGGCGTTGCACGCAACAACAACTCCGTGATTGGCCTCTCCATGGGCGGCACCGCCGCGATCAACCTCGCTGCCAACCACCCAGGCCAGTTCCGCCAGGCGATGAGCTACTCGGGCTACCTCAACCTCTCCGGCTACGCAATGAACGCAATGCTCGGCTTGGCACTGCTGGATATCGGCGGCCTGTCTATCAACTCTCTCTACGGCACCGCGGTAACTCCTTCGCGTAACCAGATCGACCCAATGTCCAACATCTCCCGCCTGAACCCAGGCCAGGACATCTACGTTTCCGCAGCCTCCGGCCTGTGGGGCCCAGGCGACGCCGGCTACGCCTTCCAGGACGTCATTTCCGGCGCCATCCTGGAGTGGATCTCCAATGCCTCCACCCGCACTTGGGCAAACGCCGCCACCGGCGCTGGCCTCAACGTGACCACCAATTACCCAGGCAGCGGCCTGCATAACTGGGTTCAGTGGAACTACCAGCTTGGCCAGACCCACCAGCGCGTACTCAACGTGATGAACGCTTGGTAATTGACCCACTGCTTCAGCAGGTTTTGTTGGCTTGGCTGATTTGGCTGGTTCAGCTTGAGTTTTGAACCCGGCTTTTACCGCATCCCCTTATACCTAGCGGGGTGCGGTTTTTGCATTTGTGGGGTGGGGTGCGGTCTGAGCAGTGCTGGTGCCGCTGTGTCCGGGCGGTGCTGGCGCACAACTTCAAAGCCCATATTGGGGTGAGCCCTCGCGTTGAACCTTGGACCTTGGGCCTTGGACCTTGGGCCTTGGGGCGCGAATACAGCCGCCACGACGGAGTGTGGGCGCCGAAGCGGTCATTGTTTGGGTGGTGCTGGCGTAGGTCGATAGCTTAAGGTCGATACCATCCAATTTTCCCCGGAATCGCGGCTCCTATCGACCAACGCGGCGGGCTATCGACTTTGGGCTATCGACCTACGCGTGGTTTCGACCAACGCGGCGGAGCTGCTGGCTAGCTTGCCCACCATCCTCTAGGAAATGAATCCCAAAACCGGGCAACGGGTGTGAAAATTGGGGTAATTGAAACCAATGTGACGGGCGTGTCTCTTCCCAAAGTCTAAAGTTCAACTTAAACTTGAGCGCAGTTTGCCCAAGCCCCAAGCAAGCCCCAAGCAACCAGTGCGAAGGAATACCAATCACGATGCGTTTCTCTAGAATCCCCTCCCAAAAGAACCGCGCCCTCAACGCCAACGCGAACGCCACCGCGAACGCCACCGCGAACACTCCCAACCGCTCCAAGAAGTGGATCCTGCCAACCGCAGTGGCGTTGGGTGTGACTTTGGCGGTGCCTGCGATCTCTGATGCGCAGAGCTCTTTCGGAAGTTTTAGTGCGCCGGACACGGGCGTCTCGGACTACTTGGACAACCCGTCCACCCAGCGCTCGCCGGTTCGTACTGAGCGTATGGAGATCCAGGGTTTGCCGGAGGGCGTGAGCATTGATCGCGTGGAGTGGCTGACCAACCGCCGCGTGGCGGTGTTCATCAATTCGGCCGCCATGCCGGATGCGCCGGTGCAGGTGCAGTTGCTGCTGCCTCGTGATTGGTATTCACAGCCAAGCCGCACCTTCCCATCCTTGTGGGCGCTGGATGGTTTGCGTGCGCGTGAGGATGAGAACGGCTGGACTATCAACACCAACATTGAGCAGCAGTTCGCGGATAAGAACGTCTTGGTGGTGCTTCCGGTAGGTGGCGAAAGCTCCTTCTATGCTGACTGGCTGGAGCCGGACAACGGTAAGCACTACAAGTGGGAAACCTTCCTGATGCGTGAGCTCGTCCCGGTTCTGGCAAATGGCTTCCGCGATAATGGTGAGCGCGCGGTGGTGGGCCTCTCCATGGGTGGTACCGCTGCAATGAACTTGGCGGAGCGCAATCCTGCGGAGTTCAACTTTGTGGGCTCCTTCTCTGGCTACCTGGACACTACTTCCGCTGGCATGCCTGCCGCGATTCGCGCAGCCCAGTGGGACGCCGGCAACTACACCACGGAGCGCATGTGGGGTCCGGATGGGTCCCAACAGTGGATCGACAATGACCCGAAGCTCGGTATTGCCGCGCTGAAGGACATGACGGTGTACGTCTCCGCAGGCTCCGGCGCTGATGATTATGGTCAGCCAACGTCTGTTGCTACTGAGCCAGCGAACTACGCCGGAGTGGGTCTGGAGATTATTTCCCGACGCACCTCTGAGACCTTTGTCCAGTACGCCAAGCAGGCCGGGGTGGAGGTGTTCACCCAATTCCGTCCATCCGGTGTGCACAACTGGGCCTACTGGCAGTTCGAGCTGAACAACGCTAGCCCGCTGATCCAGAAGGCGCTGGGCTTGGGTGCGGAAGACTGGGGTGCGTCGTGCGCCGTCGGCACTGCAATCTCCGATGCCGCAGCGGCGGCGAACTTGGGTGCTTGCGTGTCTGATGAATACGACGTTGCAGGTGGCAAGGTTGCAGACTTTGCCAACGGCCGTGCGTACTTCCACCAGGACACCGGCGCGGTGGGCCTGCATGGTCGCATTGGTGCGCTGTACGCGAGCTTCGGCGGCCCCGATTCTTGGCTGGGCTTCCCGCTGCACGGCGAGCGCAGCATCAAGGGCGGCGCCTATGCGCGCTTCCAGCACGGCAACATCTACTGGACCCCAGAGACCGGTGCGGTGGCAGTGCCAACCGCCCTGCTGGATAAGTGGGGCACCCAGCAGTGGGAGAACGGCCCGTTGGGCTACCCACAGGCTGAGGCCGTGGCCATCGGCGAGGGCCTGATCCAGCAGTTCCGCACCGGCTACATCGCGCAAGCCCCGGGTGGTGAAACCTTCATCGTCCACGGTGAGATTGCCAAGAAGTACGGCGAGATGTCCGTTGCCAACTCCAAGCTGGGCTACCCAACCTCCGATGAGATGCCACTGCGCGGCGGCGCGTTCCAACGCTTTGAGCACGGCAACATCTATTGGAGCCCACAAACCGGCGCGCACGTGATCTACTACGGCCCGATCTTTGACAAGTGGGGCGAGTCCGGCTGGGAGAATGGCCCATTCGGCTACCCAACTGAGGACCAGGCGCAGGTGGCCGGCGGTGAAGTGGTGCAGTTCCGCGGCGGTTCCATCTCGCAGATTGGCGGTCAGGTGCGCGAGGTGAGGAACTAATGCAGCGCCGGTGGGGGACCGCGACCGCAGCAGTGTGCGCGGCAGTAATGCTGAGTGCCTGCTCAAGCACAGCGGTTGAGGAAAGCGTGCTGACATCGATCGCCCCGCTCACTCGCGCCGCAGCGCCCTCAAGTGCAGCCTCCGACGCCCCCACCTCCACCCCAACCCAGTCCGCATCACCAACCGCAAGCGGCCGTGCCACGCGCGAACCCCAAACAAGCGCAAGCCCACAAACCCCTGATCGGGCCGTGGATTCCGCTGGCGAGGCGAGCGCCCCTCCCACGCAGAGCGTGCAGCTCAGTTTTGAGGACCAGCGCTACCTCCAAGCCCTCGGCAAGGGTGGTATTGACACCCAGGCGATTGAAACGGAACTCATTGGCGTGGGCAAAGGGCTGTGTGTAGACAGCGAATCCAACTTTGGCCAAGCCGCAATTGAGGCGGTTTCTGGCCAGCTCATTGAACAAAACCGGGCTAGCGGCAGCTTTGAAGAAGTGAGCTCGCTTATTGCGGATGAGGCCCGCAGGACGTATTGCTAGAGGGTATGAAAAAACTCGTGACGGTACTGGCCGCGGTCTTGGTGATCGTGGTCATCCTGGTAGGTGTGGTGCAGTGGACCCAGAACCAAGAAGGCACCCCGCCAGGGGTCCCGGTAGAGGAGCCCACGGAAACGCTCAGCCAACCTGAGCATTGCGCGGACGTGGAGTTCATCTCCGCGCCGGGCACCTGGGAGTCTTCGGCCACGGACGATCCTTTTGCCCCCAGTGCAAACCCAAACTCCTTCATGTTGGCCATCACTGCTCCGCTGCAGGCTGAGGTTGATCCGGCGCGGGTGAAGGTGTGGACGCTGCCTTACACGGCGCAGTTCCGCAACATTAATGCCCAGCAGGAGATGAGCTATGACGACTCCCGCAATGAAGGCACCGCCCGCCTCGAGGAGGAGCTGCGGGCCACGCACGCAGAGTGCCCGCTCACGGACTTCATCTTGGCTGGGTTCAGTCAGGGTGCGGTGATTGTTGGTGACGTCGTTTCTGCAATCGGCAACGGCACCGGCGTGATCCCTGCGGAGCGCGTGCGCGGGGTGACGGTGATTGCCGACGGCCGCAGGCAGCCCGGCGTAGGGCAGGTAGTGGGCAACCCCGTCTCTGGTGTGGGCGCTGAGGTGGCGCTGCAGCCGCTGAACCTGCTGGTGCAGCCGATCGTTCCGGGGGCAACCATGCGCGGTGGGCGCCCTGGCGGGTTTGGGGTGCTCAATGAAAAGGTGAATGACATCTGCGCGGTGTCCGATTCCATTTGTGACGCCCCGGAGGGCGTGGGCAATGCGCTCGCACGGGCGCAGGAGTTGGCGGCGGCCAATGGTGTGCATGCGTTGTATGCCTCGAACCCAAACGTCATTCCTGGGACCACTGCGGATCAGTGGACGCTCCAGTGGGCGCGGGATTTGATCGGTTAGCTGCAACTTTCTGTGCCAGCCTCACCACACCTGTAACAGTTTCGTGCTAAAAAGTAATTTAGTCTTTGAAAGAGCTTCCCCCCTTGAAGCAAATCCCCAAAGGAGAAATATGGATCTGCATACAGCAATGAGCCAGTTCATCAATGAGCGCGGAGAGATTGAACTCAAGCCGGAGCTCACCCTCGCTGGTTTGTGTGAGGTCCTGTATCAGGCCTCCGCGGCCGCTGGTGGTGGAGAAAAGGTGGTGCTGCGCCACTGGGATTACACCCAATCGCGTGAGGGGAAGGAAGTTACTTACACCCACACCCAGGTGAACACCCGCATCAAGGCGGTGGCGGCTCGTTTGCAGCAGGTTGGCCAGATTGGTGACCGCGTTGCCATCCTGGCAAACAACAGCCCTGAGTACCTGTTCAGCTTCTTGGGGTCCATGTACGCCGGAATGATCCCAGTGCCGCTGTATGACCCCACGGAGCCAGGGCACTCCGGGCACCTCGAGGCCGTGTTCAATGACTCCAAGCCGGCGTTCGTGCTCACCAATGGGAACTCAGCGGCGCAGGTACGCGCGTTCTTTGCACAGGTCCCTGGTGCGCAGCGCCCTCGTGTGATCGCCGTGGACTCCCTGCCGGATTCCACCGCGCAGGCATTCGTAAACCCGCTCGCTACAGAGGCTGGGCAGGCGCTGATGGCGCAGGCACAGAAGGCGGCGGTGGATCTGGTGGCGTTCCTGCAGTACACCTCCGGTTCCACCCGCACCCCAGCGGGCGTGGTGCTGACTCACCGCTCCATCCTCACCAACATTCTGCAGATCTTTATCTCCGCGGAGCTGAAGACCCCGCTGCGCATTGTGAGCTGGCTGCCAATGCACCATGACATGGGCATCATCTTGGCTGCGTTTGTGCTGGTCATTGGTCAGGAAATTGACATCATGAGTCCGCGTGACTTCATCCAACGCCCAAGCCGCTGGTTGGAGCAGCTGTCCGCCCGCGAAAGTGACCAGAACGTGTACGCAGTGGTGCCCAACTTCGCATTTGAGCTCGCTGCCCGCTATGGCCAGCCGGAGGAGGGCAAGACCTATGACTTCTCAAAGGTCCAAGGTGTTGTGTCTGGTTCCGAGCCGGTGACCGAGAAGGCGGTGCAGGCCTTTATTGATGCGTTTGAGCAGTACAACCTCAACGTTGGTGAAATCCGTCCGTCCTACGGTCTGGCTGAGGCCTCCTTGCTGGTGACCACCCCACAGCGTGCCCAGCGCCTTACCTTCAAGTACCTTGACCGTGATGAGTTGGCCAATAACAAGGCTGTTGAGGTGGAAAAGGGCGCCCTCAACGCCGTGTCCGTGACCTCTGTGGGAGCTGTGGTGAAGTCTCAGCAACTGGTGATCGTGGACCCAGAGACCAAGGCCGAGCTCCCCGACGGCAGTGTGGGCGAAATTTGGTGCCACGGTGCAAACATGGCCGTGGGTTACCTGGATCGTGACGAAGAAACGGCTGCCACCTTCCGCAACCGGCTTGGGCAGAGGCTCAGCCCATCCCGTGCAGAGGGGGCGCCTGACGACGACTACTGGTTGGCTACCGGCGATCTTGGTGTGATCTTGGACGATGAGGTGTATATCACCGGCCGTCTCAAGGACCTGGTGATTATCGCTGGCCGCAACCACTACCCGCAGGACATTGAGTACACCGTGGACCATGCGTCTGACCACGTGCGCCCAGCCGCGGTGGCTGCATTCGCTGTGGAGGGTGATGACGTGGAGCAGCTCATCATTTTTGCTGAGCGTGACCTCGATGCTGATCCTTCCGGTGACGCCGCCGCTATTGAGGCAATCCGCTCCGCGGTGTCTGAGGCTCATGGCGTGGTGCCTGCAGACATTCGCATTGTTGCACCGGATCAGATTGCCCGATCCTCCGCAGGCAAGATTGCCCGCCGCGTGAACAAGGCGAACTACCTGGCGGAGCAGGGCTAAAAACCTGATTCTTGCTCTGAGTTTGAGGAAAAATCCCCACGGCTGTTGTGTGCAGCCGTGGGGATACTTTTGTGATTGCTGTGAAAATTGTGGTGTGTTGGGGGTGCGCTCAAGCACGGCGGTATCTAAAGTAAACTTGAATTCATTTCTCTCTTGGAGTCTTCTCGCTCAGAAATACCTGAAAGGTTTATTCAAAAGTGCGTACCCTACGTTCAATCCTGAGCGCGGCAGCAGCCGCAACCATGCTCAGTGCGGTGCTTGTGCAGCCGGCACACGCGCAGTCAAATCCAACTCCAGCGCCAGCACTACCGGCCGCCGCGCAGTGTGCGCAGTGCCAGGTGGAGTTTATTGGCCAGACCCGTTGGGATCAGGGTGACGGAGATATTAGCCAGCGGGATAAGTACTGGAATGGCCAGCTTGATACCGCTACCGGTGGCATGTTTGGTGAAGTGAACTCTGATGGCTGGGGCGTTGGCGCCGATGGCTGGACTGAGGGTGAGGTTGCAACAATGCGCCACTACATCGCCACCCGCGAGGCCTTGGAGAACGTGACCTACACGATCGAAGCAGTGCAGGGTGCGACCTTCCAGAGCATTGATGATGATACTAAATGGAGCAACCCAGCAGCCGGTCAGCTTCAAGGCAATGGTTACACCAATGCTGTAGAAGGCGTATCTTCCGTTCTCAGCCCGGATGGCAAGACCATTACGGTGACCATCGCGTACATGCCCGCGATGTCCTCTTTCTCTCTCAATGCGCGTACCGAAAAAGACCAGACACTGGACAGTATCTATGTGAACCACCACGCGTTGGGAACACAAATTGACTGTGTGCAGTACGGCAAGACTGCTGAGGTGATTCCTGCGGATACTTCGGAACAACCTCACTCAGGGCCTGCGAAGGACGGCGACACCGTGCGATACACCGTCACGCTCACCAACCCGCACAGCCGCCCAGCAGAAGCGGACTTTGTGGATAAGCTGGCTGACGTGCTTGACGATGCGCCACAGCACGTTCGCGGTGACAGCATTGTGTCCAATGGCTTTGAGGGCACCCCGGTGGTTCAGGCCCGTGGTGAGCAAATGAACATCACCGGCGTTATTCCAGCCAATGGGACCGCAACCGTAACCTACGATGTTGTGGTGCGTGAAGGTGGCAACGGAAAGTTGGTGAACTCCCTGCACCCTGTGTACGGAATGCAGCTTGAGGGTTGCAATCCTGCTGTTTCTGTGACCACGGAGGTGGAGGACCCTCGTATTCCGATCATTCCAATCCCAGTGCCGGTCCCAGCGCAAGAGGAAACTGCGCAGCCAACCACCACTTCCGCTGTGCCGACCAAGGGTGTGCAGCGCGGCATGCTGGCAAACACTGGCGTTTCTAGCATGGCTGCAGTCGCAGCTCTGGCAACACTGCTGGTGGCCGCCGGTGCTGGTGTGGTAATCCTGCGCCGTCGTTCTCTGTAATTCGTTCCTCCGGGGACTTCGGGTAAAGCCCCTTGCCGTTGCTTACGGTTAGGGGCTTTTCCAATTGCTGCGTTTGTGAACAAAGTGGCCACAGTGCCTTAATGGGGCAAAAGAAATATTTGTGAAAGTTGTGACAACTGTGGCGTGTTGAAACTCATGTTGCTCTAGGTGTGGGTAGGTTGTTCGATGGCAACAATGCTGCTTCCCCCTTTGTTGAAAGCGAGTCCCCGAATGCGAAAATTGAACCGTTCCATGGCGGCCATTGCGGCCGCCGCGGCCCTCAGTGTCTCCTTGGCTGGCCCGGCATGGGCAACCAACACTGGCACCACTGACGGTAACGAAACCCAAATGGTTGGAGAGTGCGTGGTTGGTGGCGTGAGCTGGAAGAGCTCCGCCATCCTGACTGAAGACATCAATAAGATTCCAGAGAACCTTCGCACTGACCTTGCGGGAAACCCCGCCCACTTCAGCAATGCTGGTTACATCACTGAGGTTACCCACGCGCTGAACGGTTCCCCAGGAATCTTTGAGCTCAACCACTTCTTTAATGGTCAAAGGAACCGAGATCCTCGCACGTGGCAGCAGGTCTGGCGCATCCCAACCGCAACTCAGCACACCATTGAAAATGCGGTTGTGACCGTGACGCTCCCGGATAACCTGCCAGAGGGTGCAGCGGTGGTGTTTGATGGTGTGTCTACCACCGACCGGATGCCTGCCTGGGGTGGCGCCTATGCTGAGTACACCTGGGCGGAAACCCCTGCAGATGCCGCTGTGGACAATGGTGACGGCACCTGGACCGTCAACCTGGGCACCATTCCAGCTGGTGAGGCTCGCGTGTATCAGTTCACCATTGACATGTCCGGTGCTGCGGATGGTTGGACCTCCGAGGTCTACACCGCCTCTGCATCCCTGACCGGCACCTACGCTGAGGATGAAATTGCTCAGTGTGAGGATCCTCGCGTGCCAATCATTCCGGTGCCAATCCCAGTGGGCGTGCCCAGCAGCAGCGCACCTGCACCTCGTGGTGTTGAGGCAGAGACCGGTGTGGCTGACAACTCTATTGCACCTGTCCTCGCTTCCATCGCGGTGATGACTACCGTCGCTGGTGCGGGTGCAGTCGCACTGCGTCGCCGCGCCTAAGTAAGGCACTGCGCCGCCGCGCGTAGGCAAGAAACTGCCCTGCTGCGCGGAGGCACCGTGATTGCCTGGCGCCTTGGCGACGTCGTTTAGGCTCTGCCAGGGACCCTGCTTTCGAGCAGGGTTTTTGGCTTTTTGCTGCTGCTGCACCTTTGCGGCATGCGGCACGTTGTAACAAAATCGTGACCTTTGGGGATTAAGATAGGAGCATTGCTCCCAATCGCCTGGGGGTATGAATAAATCTCTAGCAAGGTGTGTGTTTATGGATTCAGGCCAGCAGAAAGCCCAGAAAGCCGTTGCAATGACTACGGAGCAGCTTCAAGAATGGCTGCGGAACTGGGTGATTGCGGCTACCGGGCTGCCGGCGGAGGAGATCACTGATGATCAACCGATGCAGGCGTTTGGGCTGTCTTCACGCGATGTGGTGTTGCTCTCCGGTGAGTTGGAAAACCTACTGGATACGCAGCTTGACGCCACCATTGCTTACGAGTATCCCACCATCGCGGCGCTCGCGAAGCGCCTGGTAGAGGGCGAGCCTGCGCCGCGCCTGGCTGCGGGGAGTGCCCCGGCGCTGCGGTCGGTTTCTACGACCCCTGGCACGCACGACGTTGCCATTGTGGGCATCGCCGCTAAGTATCCAGGCGCGGAGAATGTGGAGCAGATGTGGAATCTGCTGGTTGAGGGGCGCGACGCCATCACGGAGCCGCCGCTGGGGCGTTGGTCGGAATACGCGGCCGACGAGGTGATGTCCAAGCGCATGGCTGAGCAGCAGCTTCTGGGTGGCTACCTGGAGGATCTGGCCAGCTTTGACGCCGAGTTCTTTGGGCTCTCCCCATTGGAGGCCGTGAACATTGACCCACAGCAGCGCCTGATGCTTGAACTTTCCTGGGAGGCGCTGGAGAACGCTGGCATTCCGGCAAATACGCTGCGCGGGAAGTCCGTGGGCGTGTTCGTGGGTTCCACCAACAATGACTATGGAATGCTCATCTTCTCCGACCCCTCCGAGGCGCACCCCTATGCCCTGACCGGTAACTCTAGCGCTGTGGTGGCCAACCGAGTGAGCTACGCCTTTGACTTCCGTGGCCCCAGCATCCAGGTGGATACGGCTTGCTCATCGTCTCTGGTTTCTGTGCACCAGGCGGTGCGCGCCCTGCGCGACGGCGAGGCCGATGTTGCCCTAGCCGGCGGCGTGAACGTGATGGCCACCCCGGCAGTGACCACCTCCTTTGGGGAGCTCGGCGTGCTCAGCCCCACCGGCAAGATCCATGCATTCTCCGATGACGCAGACGGCTTTGTGCGTTCCGACGGCGCCGGCATGCTGGTACTCAAGCGTGTAGATGATGCGATTGCGGCGGGGGACAACATCCTTGCAGTGATCAAGGGCTCCGCCGTGAACTCCGACGGCCACTCCAACGGCATCACCGCACCCAACCCAGACGCACAGGTAGATGTGCTGCAGCGCGCCTACGCGGACGCCAACGTGGACCCCACCACCGTGGACTACGTTGAAGCGCACGGCACCGGCACCATTTTGGGTGACCCAATTGAGGCTTCCGCCATCGGTGCGGTGCTCGGCCGCGGCCGCGAGATCACCCGCCCAACGCTTCTGGGTAGTGCCAAGACAAACTTTGGCCACACGGAATCCGCAGCCGGCGCAGCGGGCCTCATCAAGGTGGTGCTGTCCATGCAGAACCGCACCCTGCCGCCATCGCTGAACTACGTTGGGCCAAACCGCTACGTGGACTTTGACGCCGAGCGCCTAGAGGTTGTGGAAGACCCACGCGAGTGGCCGCAGTACTCCGGGCGCATGGTGGCTGGCGTTTCCGGCTTCGGCTTTGGCGGCACCAACGCCCACGTGGTGCTCAGCGAGTTCGTTGCCGCAGATTACCCAACCTCTTCAACCTCTCCAGCCAACCCAGCCAACGGCACCGACGGTCAAGAGCGGACCGCTGCCCTGGAATCCGCACCCGCATTGCTGCCCATCTCCGGGCTGCTGCCTTCGCGGCGTCGGGAAGCAGCCGCCAGCATCTTGGCATACCTCAGCGCACACGAAGACACGGACGTCCACGCGCTGGCCCGTACTCTCGGTGGGCGCAACCACGGTCGCTCCCGTGCAGCGATCGTGGCGCGTACCCATGAGGAGGCTGCGAAGGGGCTGGGGCTGGTCGCGGAAGGCAAGACCGGCGTGGGTATTGCCGTGGCGGATTCCCCGGCGGCCCAAGGCCCGGTGTTCGTGTACTCCGGCTTTGGTTCACAGCACCGTTTGATGGTGAAGCAACTCGTGGCGAGCTCGCCGCAGTTCCGTGCGCGGCTGGAAGAGCTGGATCAGATCGTCCAATTTGAATCCGGCTGGTCCATCCTGGACTTGGTTGCAGACGACGAACAGACCTACAACACCGAAACCGCACAGGTAGCCATCACCGCGATCCAAATTGCACTCACGGATCTGCTCGCAGCCCTGGGTGTGAAGCCAGCGGCAGTTGCCGGCATGTCCATGGGTGAAATCGCCGCAGCCTATGCCAGCGGTGGCTTGAGCGCAGAAGACGCCATGAAGATCGCCGCTCACCGCTCCCGCCTGATGGGTGAAGGAGAGCAATCACTGCCAGAAGACCAGCTCGGTGCGATGGCCGTGGTGGAGTTCTCCGTGGAAGCCCTGGACACCTTCATCCAGGAGCACCCAGACTTCGCCGGCATTGAACCCGCGGTGTACGCGGGCCCAGGCATGACCACCGTGGGTGGTCCGCGCGAGGCCGTGATCAAGCTCGTGGAAACGCTGGAAGCGGAAGAGAAGTTCGCCCGCCTGCTCAACGTGAAGGGCGCAGGCCACACCAGTGCGGTGGAGCCGCTGCTCGGGGAACTGGCCTTTGAAATCGCAGACATCACCCCGCGCCCGCTCACGATCCCACTGTTCTCCTCCGTGGATCGCGGCATCACCTATACCCCAGGCCAGCAGGTACACACCCCGGAGTACTTCCTGCGCTGCACCCGCCAGCCAGTGTGGTTCCAAGATGCCATCGAGGCAGGCTTCGCCGCAGGCCACAACACCTTTGTGGAAGTTTCTCCCAACCCGGTGGCCCTCATGGGCATGATGAACACCGCGTTCTCCGTGGGCAAGCCAGACGCCCAACTGCTGTTTACCCTCAAGCGCAAAGAGGACGAGCCAGGTGCGCTGGTGGACCTCCTAGCCAAGCTCTACGCAAACGGTGCACCCGTGGACTTCGCCGCACTCAACGGACCAGGCGACAAGCTCCCCGTGCCAGGCATGCCTTGGAAGAAGCAACGGTACTGGACTGCCGCGCGTCCGTCGTCAGGTGCACGCGGCGGCTTGCCGGGCACCAAGATTGTGTTGCCAGACGGCGCCATTGCCTTTGGCACCGTAGCTGACCAAGTACCTTCTGCCGTGGCTCTGCTGGAGGCCGCGGTCCACGAGGTGCAACCGGAAGCGCAGCTCATCGCCGTGGAAGACAAAGGCACACTGCCCCCATCTGGAGAGCTCACCACCGTGGCGCGCCGGGTTGCCGGTGGTGTTGCGGTGCAGGTGTTCGCGGTGCTCGGTGAGGTAACAACACAGGTAGCTGAGGGTTTTGCCAGTGTTGCAGCGGCCCCCGCCGCCGTGGTTGCCACAAATGCAGAACAACACGCCGATCCCGTGGATGTGGTGGGTGAGTCCATGAAATGGGACCCGGCCAGTGGTGAGTCTGTGGAGCAGCGTATGCGTAGCATCGTCTCCGAGGCCATGGGCTACGACGTTGAGGATCTCCCACGCGAGCTTCCACTCATCGACCTCGGCCTGGATTCCCTCATGGGTATGCGCATCAAAAACCGCATTGAGCACGACTTCCAAATCCCACCCCTACAGGTGCAAGCACTGCGCGACGCCTCCGTTGCAGACGTAGTCAAGCTCGTCGAGGACCTTGTTGTGGGGAGGGCACCTACCGACGCCCCCAAGGCTGAAACCCAGCAGGATGCAGGGGGAGCTGCTGTTGGCGGTGGCGCTGGCGCTGACGCTCCGGCTCCGGCTCCGACACCGGCTCCGACATCGAGTGTGGGTGTGGGAGTGGCGCCCCGGGATGCGTCGGAACGCCTTGTCTTTGCTACCTGGGCTGGGATCACCGGTGCCGCGGCGGCGGGTGTGACGAGTGAACTTCCCGCGATTTCCGAGCAGCAGGCGCTGGAGATTGCGCAGCGGCTCACCGAGCGAGCGGGTATTGAAGTGAGCCAGCAGCAGGTGCTTGAGGCGCAAACCCTAGAGCCGCTGGCTAACTTGGTGCGCGAGGGCCTGGAGACGGACGTTGAAGGCAACATTCGTGTGCTGCGCGCCCGCAAGGAAGGCTCCACGGCTCCGGCGGTGTTCATGTTCCACCCAGCCGGTGGATCCTCGGTGGTGTACCAGCCGCTGATGCGCCGCCTGCCGGAAGAAGTACCGGTGTATGGCGTGGAGCGCCTGGAGGGCTCGCTTGAGGATCGTGCCACGCAGTACCTGGATGAGATTAAGCAGTACTCTGACGGGCTGCCAATTGTGTTGGGCGGCTGGAGCTTTGGCGGCGCCCTGGCGTACGAGGTTGCCTACCAGTTGCGCGATTCCGACGTTGAGGTGGCAACCATTGCCCTGTTGGACACTGTGCAGCCCGCGCACCCAGCACCGGACACCATGGAGGAAACCAAGGCGCGCTGGGGCCGCTACCAGGCATTTGCCAAGAAGACCTACGGCTTGGACTTCCCAGTGCCTTACGAGCTTCTGGAGACAGCCGGAGAGGACGCCCTGCTGGCCATGATGGGCGAGTTCCTGGCCAACACCGACGCCTCTGAGCACGGCCTTTCCGCCGGTGTGCTGGAGCACCAGCGTGCCAGCTTTGTGGACAACCGAATCCTGGACCGCCTTAACCTGCACCGATGGGACCAGGTGGATGTGCCGGTGATCCTTTTCCGCGCGGAACGTATGCACGACGGTGCCGTGGAGCTAGAGCCCGCCTACGCGGAGATTGCAGAAGACGGCGGCTGGTCCGCTATTGTGGATGATTTGGAAATTGTTCACCTCAAGGGTGACCACTTGGCGGTTGTTGATGAGCCAGAGATCGCTAAGGTAGGCAGTGCACTTACGCGCAGGATTGAACAGCTCAGGAGTTAATGCTCGTGTCTATGGATACCACCGCAGGAAAGCTCGCTGACCTTCGGGCCCGCCTGGAAAAGGCGCAGGACCCTGGCAGTGAGCGTGCCCGCGCTAAGCGCGATGAGGCTGGCAGGACTACTCCTCGCCAGCGTATTCAGCGCCTCCTGGACCCCGGTTCTTTTGTGGAAATCGGTGCCCTGGGCCGCACGCCCGACGAACCCGACGCACCATACTCCGACGGTGTGGTTACCGGCTACGGGCGTATCGACGGCCGCCCGGTGGCCGTGTACGCGCACGACAAGACGGTTTACGGCGGTTCCGTGGGCGTGACTTTTGGCCGCAAAGTCTGTGAGGTCATGGACATGGCCATCAAGATTGGCTGCCCAGTGATTGGTATCCAAGATTCCGGTGGCGCCCGTATCCAGGACGCCGTGACCTCCCTGGCGATGTACTCGGAGATCGCCCGCCGCCAGCTCCCGCTTTCCGGACGTAGCCCGCAGATCTCCATCATGATGGGCAAGAGCGCCGGCGGCGCCGTGTACGCGCCCGTGACCACGGACTTTGTGGTGGCTGTGGATGGCGAGGCCGAAATGTACGTGACCGGCCCAGCCGTAATCAAGGAGGTCACCGGCGAGGAAATCACCTCCGCGGAGCTCGGCGGCGCGCGCCAGCAGGAGCTCAACGGCAACGTCTCCTACGTGGCCGTTGACGAGGAAGACGCCTTCAATTACGTCCACGACCTGCTTCAGCACCTGCCCCTGACCTGCAAAGACGAGCCGCCAGTGTTCTGGGCGCCTTCCGACGAAGCCGTGCTCGCCGACGAGGCAGCGGCCGAGGCCCTGGACCGCTTCATGCCCGACGACACCAACGCGGGCTACGACATGCATGACTTGCTAGGGCAGCTCTTTGATTCCGAGGACGTCCTGGAAATTCAACCTGGGTTTGCCCCTAACCTCATTACTGCATTCGCCCGCGTGGACGGGCGCAGTGTGGGTGTGGTGGCAAACCAGCCGCTGGAGTTTGCTGGCTGCATTGACGCCGACGCCGCGGACAAAGGCGCCCGCTTTATCCGCATTTGCGACGCCTACAACATCCCCGTGGTGTTCGTGGTAGACACCCCCGGCTACCTGCCCGGGGTGGACCAAGAGCGCGCCGGCCTTATTCACCGCGGCGCCAAGCTGGCATTTGCTCTGGTTGAGGCTACCGTGCCAAAGATCTCCCTGATTGTGCGCAAGGCCTACGGTGGGGCATACGCCGTGATGGGCTCAAAGAACCTCACCGGTGACATCAACCTGGCATGGCCCACCGCCCAGATCGCAGTGATGGGCGCCGCAGCCGCCTCTGTGATGATCCAAGGCAAACAGCTTGCCGCCATTGAGGACGAAACGCAGCGGGAGTACATGAAGAAGGTCTTCATGGACTTCTACGACGAAAACATGACCAGCCCATACGTGGCCGCCGAACGCGGCTACATCGACGCCATGATCCAACCAAGCGAATCCCGCTTGGCGCTGCGCATGGCGCTGCGGCAATTGGCAACCAAGGAAGAACACGACCTAGAAAAGAAGCACACCATCGCGCCGATGTAGGGGTTTTCTGCGGTGGTTGTAGTGCTACGGGGGCTTGGGTGGCTTCCTCGTCTGAGGAGGGGCCAACATCTCTGCACACCTCGATGATGTTGCCGCCTGGGCTCATCCCCGCAGGTGCGGGGACAACCGCAGTTTCGAAAAAGGCCAATTCCACCCTTACCGGCTCATCCCCGCAGGTGCGGGGACAACGGTTCCTCACCGTTGAGGCGGCGGCCCTTGCGCTGGCTCATCCCCGCAGGTGCGGGGACAACAATTTAATTTCATCGTTGGTAGGAAAGCCAGACGGCTCATCCCCGCAGGTGCGGGGACAACCGCTCCCACGTCTCCTGAACACTCACAGTGCCAGGCTCATCCCCGCAGGTGCGGGGACAACTCTCCTCCCATAGCAGCAATGGCCGATTTCTCAGGCTCATCCCCGCAGGTGCGGGGACAACGCTGCGCTGAATGATCTGGATTACCAGGAGTTGGGCTCATCCCCGCAGGTGCGGGGACAACAGCGCGTCCTCGTCCAGGAGTTCCTGCGGCGGGGGCTCATCCCCGCAGGTGCGGGGACAACGCACCATTAGGGAAAACAATCCCCTCCTTGCCGGGCTCATCCCCGCAGGTGCGGGGACAACGGTGTCTGGCAGTATTCCGGCTTGGGTTGACCCGGCTCATCCCCGCAGGTGCGGGGACAACTCACTTTCTGCACTCATGTGCACGCCCTCGTGGGGCTCATCCCCGCAGGTGCGGGGACAACTTGCGGCTCGTTCGTATTGTTGCCTCGCTTATGGGCTCATCCCCGCAGGTGCGGGGACAACAACTGCGCACCCGGCGCGGCCCCAGCGCCCCAAGGCTCATCCCCGCAGGTGCGGGGACAACCTCGTGGAAATGGGTGGCCGTGACTTCGGCTTCGGCTCATCCCCGCAGGTGCGGGGACAACAACTGGCGCGCTGGGCTAACCCTGTCACCGCGGGGCTCATCCCCGCAGGTGCGGGGACAACTATGCAACAGTGGCTACGGGGATCAGGTAGAGCGGCTCATCCCCGCAGGTGCGGGGACAACTGGACGCGTTGGGTGAGCCTGATCCCACGGTGGCTCATCCCCGCAGGTGCGGGGACAACAGCTTTGCGGGCGGCGAGGATCATCTCGCTGTAGGCTCATCCCCGCAGGTGCGGGGACAACGTTTAGCGGGGTCCAGGCCTAGCGGGCCGGCGAGGCTCATCCCCGCAGGTGCGGGGACAACGTTCGAGGGCGCGGTGTGGGAGTCCACTATCAGGGCTCATCCCCGCAGGTGCGGGGACAACGAGCGTGAAAGCGTTGCCGAAGCGCTCGGCTCAGGCTCATCCCCGCAGGTGCGGGGACAACACCCCTTATTGAGGGAGGAAAACATATGACTGAGGCTCATCCCCGCAGGTGCGGGGACAACGCCAACACGGTGGTGAAGCGCACCACGCAGGGGGGCTCATCCCCGCAGGTGCGGGGACAACAGACCACCGCCCCACGGGCTACCCGGTTGGTGGGGCTCATCCCCGCAGGTGCGGGGACAACTGGCTGGGGTGTCTGTGGACACAAGCGGGCTAGGGCTCATCCCCGCAGGTGCGGGGACAACAACAACAAGTCAACCGACATGCCGCGCCCCGTCGGCTCATCCCCGCAGGTGCGGGGACAACACCTGCGTGGTGCCGACCGTGTAGATGTGGTTGGGCTCATCCCCGCAGGTGCGGGGACAACGCAGGGTCACCAGCTTGGAAAACACGCCCGGCGGGCTCATCCCCGCAGGTGCGGGGACAACGGTGGGCACCAACAAAACACATGCCCACCATGCGGCTCATCCCCGCAGGTGCGGGGACAACACTTATTGTGCAGTGAAAATATTGAGCCTGCTCCAAAAATAGTTGCAACTTTGAGTTTCCGCAATCCTCTTAGAGTTCTAGCGGAAGAAGTGGTTTTCTTGTTCTAGCCGTAGTGTCGCTTTCGTTGTGCTCGTGCCTTTGACCATCCGGTTTTGGGTGCCAAACCACGGGTTTGGGAGGTTGGTCTCATGAGGAGTGTTATTCCATCGAAGTCGGTGGGAACCCAATCGTGTTGGTGTGTCTTGAATTCCAATCCTTGCTCGCAGTTTGAGGAAAACACCATCAGTGCGCGTCCTTGCTTTACAAGCTGAGTCGTTCTGTCCCAGAGTGTTTCGCGGATTCGCGCTGAGACTCGCCCCACAAACACACCTGGAGAGATCTCGAGCAACCATTTTGTGAGATCCCCGCGGAGTCCGGCAGGGCATGCTGTCACGATGAGTACCATCATAATGGACCTTCTTGCCAGTTCTGCCCAGCCCGAACGAGTTCCAATTCGCTCCAGAGGAAAAGCTCGACATCCGAAAAAGAGTCGTCTTCGGAAAGATTCATGAGGATCCCCAAATCCTTTACGATCCGTGACATTAACCGCTTTTCGACGACCTTATCTCGTACTTTCAGACGGACGTTCAATTCCTCCCCTGTCGGGGCTGCAGCAACAGCTTCAAACGCAGCAGGTATGGAAATCTCAGCTTTGTAGAGGTCTGCGATGTCGTAGACGAACGAACGGTCAGTTCCAGAGTGGATTATCCCGAGCGCGGGAATGAAACCCAAAGCAACAATCACTGCATGGACAATGCCATATAGTGCTGCTGATCCTTCTGTTAGCGCCTTGTTGATGGGGGTGCTGGACTCGAAGTTATTCGGGTCGTATTGCCGTCGATCCCAGTGGACCTTGGTTCGTTGCGCTTCAGCTGCGTATATGCGTTTCATTCGTGCCCCTTCACGGCCACGCAGTTGCGACATTGAGAGGTGTGAGACGTCTTCGTCGGGGAAACGCATTTGGTACATTTGGCGAGCACATTGGAGACGTGTTCGTTGGTTGGACCAGATTCTAGCATGTGCTTCGGCGAACTTTGCGGTTTTTGCTGGTGGGCGCCCGTGTGCGTAGTATCGGACTCCCATTTCTCCGACCCAGATCACGCTGGCGCCGGCGTCGCCGACGAGCGCCATTGCTGCGTAGGTTACCTTGGTTCCAGGACCTAGCATGAGCGCAGCGATTTGGGTTGCTGGAACAAATACCGTTCCACGGGAATCGGTGATGGTAAGGCCATTATCATTTCGATTGACCACGGCACGTTCCACGTACAAGAACGAGATACGGTTCTCGAGACGTGGAAGTGCCAATCGGTCTATCGGGGTGCCACTAATACTCATCTTGCCGTGCTGGTGCCAGAGTCAAGAGTCCACACCCGTAGCCGCGGCCGCGGCCAATACCATTCTTCAAGGTGTTGCGAAGCAACTCGGGATCGGTCACAGTGAGTGTTCCCTTAAACCTCGCGGTATGGATTCGAACATTGTTCTTGCGGTTTGAATTCGGGTCACGTTGGAAAGACAGCACTTTTCGTTCAATTACACGCGCGGTGGGTTCATTGTCTTGCAACAAGGAAAAACCACAGGACTCGCTTCGTTTGATGAGCCAATCCAACTGATGCGTTGCTGAAACGTGTGCCCGAACTTTGCCGCGTTTCCCGCCGGGTTGAGGTTCGGAGAACGTCGGATTTGCCACCAGTTCAAATCCCCATTGCTGACCTTTCATGAGGCGAGCGAGGAAAGCGTCGTAGCTCGCAACCTGAGGAGGACGAGTTTCCCATCCTGCTTGGTCAACAATGTGATCGGCAGTGGGCTGCTCGGGACCGACAATATACAGCGTGTCCTCGTGACCGTTCTTATCCAAGCGCCAGAGAATTCGACCATGCGTGACATCGATGTCTGGAGGGAACGCCTTCGCTACAGCCGCATGCATTGCATGGGGATTTGTGAGGAACTTCCGTGCTTCCCGGCGATATTGATTCAGCATGATGCGGGTGAACGTGGTCATGATGAGATCACCACCTCGAAGAATGGATCTCGGTTAGTCCCAGTTGGGTTTTCAATTTCTTTATCTCCTGCGTAAATGACTTCACGCCAACCGTATTTGCGGTGCTTCGGGTCGAAGGAAAGCGGTACATCCCGGCGTGCCGCTCCTTTTTCGCCGATTTCCCCGTCACGGTAAATCGGCAGACGAACGATTTGCGAGCGCTCCCGTTTGTGGGCAGGAGTGGCAAACCAATTGTTTTCTGCCATGAGTGCCTCAGCAGCCCCGAGATCTACGATGCCTTGTACGAGATCTACTGGCGCCGGGCAGGAGCGGCGGCCAAGGTATAACGGGAAGATGGGATTCCTGAGGTTTTCTGCAAGGCTTTCCAGCAAAGCACGGTCCGGTGCTTCGATGCCTACGAGGAACACTGCGTCAGTGAGGTACGTCCTTGTAATCAACGTGGCATCACTTCCGGGATTGCGCTGCCAGTCTTGTGCGGTTTGATAGTCGTGCAGCAAGGTGCCTGACTGATCAATGCGCACCGCAAATTTGAGGCGTGTCAGATCTTCTACCGGATCTGTCCTCCGGCGGCCTTGGGCTGCAGCAAGCAGCCCAACAATTGCGGACTTACTCGGCGTTGATCCAGTTCCTCGAACTCGATATCGAGAGCTGTCTCCCCATGATTGCATGGGGCCTTTCAGGAGGAGTTTGAGTGAGGATACCACTGTTACGCTCCCTGAAGTGCGCTTTCAATCTGGCTGCCAAGTTCGGTCATCGTGGTGAGCGTTGCAATTTCCTGGAATGGTTCCACGAGATCGCCCAGCGCTACAGCAAAGGCTGCAGTTGGCTTGAGCCCGTAGGCTTCCTCGATTGCCGTGGATTCTGCTGCCAAGCGTTGTGCTGCTACTTGGCGGCGAGATTTGCCGTCAGTTGCTTCCACGGGAGATTCGAAGGCGTTGATCAGAGAAACGGAACGATCATTTCGAATCGTTATGTATACCAACTCTGGCAAGGTCTGGTTGGCAAATGTGTTGATCTTGCCGGTAGGCATGGAGGAAATGAAGGCGTCGACAAGTTGTGATGCCGTGGTGACGGCGGCTTCCTTGCTTCCGAGATTTTCTGCCAGTCCGTCAACGTTGATGGTGGCAAAGCGGTAGAGCGTTGAAGATGTGAACTGGACGGTGCCAAGCATGGCTGCGCCGGTTTCTTCGGCGGCCTCGACTGCATCATCAACGGCGGTGAAGTAGTCGAATTCACTGCTGGACTCGTGTACGCCGAGGGCATGTGCCACCTGAATGGATGCGTCTACGTTGAACATTGCGTTGTCCGCGACCATGCGGCCGAATGCAGCGATGTCGACCGAATGTTCCGTGTCCAGAATCTGCGTTGCTTCTGCCTTCTTGATAGCGGTAGCTTCACCCTGGGCTATCACCTGAGCTGCGCGCTCGATTTGTGCTGGGCTGAGGAAGATCAGGTACTTGGTCGTCGGGTAGGGGTACACCTCCTTTTCTTCGTTCTTCTTGGGCTTCTGGGGATTCTGGATCCCAATTTTTGCTGCCTTGAAAAGACTGGTTGCACCTTCGATGGCGGTTTGTATGTCAAGTTCTGGATTGAGTTCAACTGCGCGGGTCGCAATAACCTCTGGCATTCGTGTTGAGCGGGTGCCGACGAGTTCTTCCCCGAAATGCTCTCCGAAGTACTTCCGCATTGCTCGCTTCCATGCTTGGGAAGAGACTCGTTGCCGAGGAACGCCCCCGAAAATGGCGGATTTCGGGGCGCCGGTATCGTCGCGGTTGATCAGGCTTGGTGGAAGCGTGTGAAGAGCGTGGATGTCAATGACAAGAGACATGGTGTTTCCTTTCGATGGAAGTTAGGATTCGGATACGTTTTCTTTTTTTGAGGAGTAGTAAGCGCCGCGGACGATGTCGCGCCCCCACCGAAGCTGTACTCCAGGGCGTTGTTTAGGATCTTGGAGCCGTTCGAGATCCAACGCAAACCAGCCGTAGTTGAAGCCCAAGTCTTTGCTTCGCAAGAGTGTGATGATTGACCGGAGGTGAATTAGGCGGTTTGTTTCGCTGTTGGCGAGCATCATCGCGTCTAGCCGTGGTTTGATGGACTTGGAATCAGCGGTTGCATGCAATCTTCCGCAGGCTTCCGCGAATGACTGCATCGGCTCGTGCATTGGCTTTGTTGCGGATTGCATGTGTAATGCGAAGAACTGCAAGGCGGTGGTCGCGGCGATTTCAGTGGGAGTTGGTGTGTCCGAGTATCCAAGCTTGGGGGGATCAAGTTTAGGATCCAGTTCTAGGAGCACTTCTTCCAACAGCAATGGATTTGCTCGCAACGGAACGCCAATGTTCCGTCGGAAGTTTGCAAGAGTTCCTCTTGCCGCGTGCTTCGCTGGGGTATCGAATGGTGAGAAATAGTCCCGTTGTAGCCGAGCGCAGGTCTGTGAGACACAGTCCTTTAATGGTGCGAATTCTCTTGGATCATTCGTTTCCATTGCTTTCCTTCCTTTCATTTGTTGGTTGTGCGGTTGAGGGGAAGAGTTTGTCCAACTTGAGCAAGAGCAATCGGAAATAGTCACCTGCAGAAATAATTTTGGTTGATTCCGGATCGCGAATCTTGCCAACCATCGCCTTCGGGCCAGCTCCGCGGAGAACAATCTTTGCGTGTGATTCGATGATTGCCCGGGCGAGTTTTTCCCATTTGTCTGTGAGGAGATCGAGCGCCTCTTGATCGTATGGGTCAATTCTTGCCAGTGATCGCAGCCACTCGTTGAATCGTGGTTCCAATTCGGCGAGCACACCATCGGTGACGGCTGTAGGGAACGGGGTTTCACTTTGTGATCCACCAGCGGCGAATTGGAGATTTCGAGCGAAGCGTCCAAGCTCCACGCCGGCTTCCGCGGTAGCTCCTGATATTTGGCGGATAGCTTCTCGAGGTGCAATGGCGTCTTCTGCGAGCAGGGACACCGGCAAAGAAACGCGGGCGGAAATGTCAGTTGTGATTACTGAAGCATTGCTTCCGTACGAGATTGACACCAGTTCTACATCGAGAATTGGCGGTACCAGTTCTTCGTAGAGGGCTTCAACTTCGGCAAGTTCTTGAAGCACCGCAGGTTTGATTGGATTCTTACTCGCTGGGTCCGCTGGGACATCATGGTTTCCAACGATCAGTGCATCGAGCGAACGCCAGACAGTTCGTTCTGCATCGTACGGCTTTGGATAGTAAATATCTTTTGCCTTTGTGGACTTGTTCTTTGAATAGCGATACGGGGTCATTGGGTCGCCGAACGCGTTTGCACCCGCATTTGGAATGGCATCTCCAATTGAGACGATGACCTCCGTGACCTTGGTGTCTTCTCCGAACAAGCGGATTCGGCGACTTTGCCAGGTTGCTAGATCGGCTGCTCCTTGGGGCGTCGAGGGGAGTGCCTGGCCGTGCTCATCTTTGAGGGTTTGTCGTTCGGCTGCGGTATATGGCGGTAATTCCCAGAATGGCTTGTCACCGTTTGTGGTGATGCATTGCATCGTTGTGTTGAACAGTAGCGTCTCCGTCAGCGACTGCCCGTGTACTACTGTTGCGCCGGTCATGCCGGACCAACCGGTACCGATGGGGTAGCCTCTCCCACCTTTCACGCGAGGATCGCCGACGGCGCCGGTCTTGATGCCAGAGACATCGAATGCCTGGGTGTAAATGAGCCACCGTGCGGCCTCATCCAGGTGAAGGTATTCTTGTTCTTCGCCAGCACGCATGGAGAATTGTCCTTCTAGGATCTCGGGGACCAAGATGCTGACTGGTTTCCTTCCTCCGCTAGTGGATTGCAGGGAGGCAACCTGCATGAATGGCATCGTTTCGTGGAGAAGGTCGAATCGATCCTCGTACGTTGTGAGGTAATCGAGAACTTTTTGGTCTCGTTCGTTCCGTGAGATGCTATGGTGCATGGTTTCGAACCATTGTGAAAAAGAAAACGTCCCCTGTATTGCGGTTGGGTCGATTCGGTGTGCACGCCAAAATATCGCGAGGAGCAGACGTAATACTGCGTAGCTTTGAGCCGGCGATTCGCCACGGACTGCGGCAAGGTCGAGGGATCCGTCGAAGACTTCACGGAGGCTTACTTTCACGGTGGATCCGTTTTTGTCTGCACAAAGAATCCATTGCTCGTCAAGCAATGAATATGCCATTATTTCTCCTTTCATTCGTATTGTTGGGATGTGTGAGCGAGTCGCTCCGTTGGTGGGCTTCGGAGTTGAAGCCACTTGATTTGGAAATAACTCATTTTGGTATTACCTCGAGCCCAAGTTCGGTGTCATAGTGAAGTTTGAATCTGCCGATTTCGGCCGTGTTTTCTTGGTCGAACCACAAGGCGACTTCGCCCCGAAGGAGAAAATGCTTATGCCACCCGTTTGGGGTTTGGCGTTCGAGTTGTTCGATGATCTCCCCGAAGTCCTTTGGTGATCGGGTCATTCTTGCGGGCAGGCGTAGGGAATTGGACGCAAGGATAATTGCGTCTTCCGTCGAGATATCTGCTACGTCGTGAATCGGGATGCGGTCGGTCACACCGAGTGGGACATATCCGTACGCGTCGGCGCTTTGTTGGATTGCGATTACCTCGATGGTTGGCTCGGTATCCCGGACCTGGGCGTGGCCGGCTTCAATTCCAGCCTCCGAGTGCTTTCGTGTAAACAAGCGATCTAAGGTATCCGCAAACATGGGTTCTGGAATTCGAAATGCTGAGGCACGTAGTTTCGCTTGATCAGCTTGGACACGTTCCTCTTCTACCGCATGTTCCCAGTTGCATGTCCATGATTTTGGTACTTCGATGGAGGGGTTGTAGACGCGATGCACGAGGGAAGGGATGTCATCTGGCCGTGTGAAAGTCTTTGGGAGGTTTGCGATGGTTGCAAGCAACATCTTTTCCCCGTAAACCGCTATAGATCCTGGGTCGATTGTTGGTGCATGTTCGGTCAGCGTGAATCCCCGCAGGTATGTTTTTGGTTTGGCTAGTTGTGTAGGACGATCGGTGTCAGGGCGGTCGTGCCGGTGGATCCTTCCATTTCTTTGGATGAGAAGATCCATCGGTGCGATATCGGAGATGAGGAGATCCGCATCGATGTCGAGACTTTGTTCCACAACTTGCGTTGCCACCACGATGAGGCGATGCGGTCGTCCTTCACCCCGATGAGCTGTCGGTCCGAGGAGTCTAAGCAACGCGGCTTCCTTGTTTGCGCGCTCTGATGCAACGAACGCAGAGTGGTGGAGAACTACTTCCTCGGGAAACTGTGTGTGGAGTTCAGCAAAAGTCTCTTGGGCACGCTTGATGGTGTTGCAGACGACAAGTGCGATGCCACCGTCAGCGAGTTCCGCTTGTAGCGTTGAACCAACTGCTTCATCTTGGATATGGATGATCTCAAAGGTGGCGTCTGAAGTTCGCTTTTCGACGTCAACTGTCTGCACGCCTTTATTGTTTATGAGGGAGATCAGCGGGTAGTGCTCTGTGTTCACGAGCGGATCAGATTCAATAGCTTCTGGGATGACACCGCATTGTGAGCCGTAGGCTTTGAGCAAAACTTTACGCTGCGTTGGTGGTAGCGTCGCTGAAAGAACGATGACGTTTGCGCCGTAGCGCGCTAGCCAAGCGATTGCGGTGTGGAGGTACTCGTTCATGTACACGCCATATGCGTGAGCTTCGTCGATAATGATTGTTTTTCCAGCGAGGCCAACATGCCGCAGCATGGAGTGGCGCATTTGAAGTGCAAGCATCAGCACTTGGTCTACGGTTCCCACGACGAAGTTCGCAAGTATGCCCTTCTTCGGTCCAGAGAGCCATTGCGTTGCTACTACCGTGCCAGTGTCTGGCAGGTCGTTTCCGACGCCCTGAAACTTGAGCGCTCCATATTCTTTCGAGAGTTGATTCTTTGAATGTGCAAGGAACAAGGAAGAAACTTCACCTTGTTCTGTTGCGTTATTTGCCCACGCCACCATGCGTGTGAAGAGTCCGTTGGCGGTTGTCATCGTCGGTGCTGCGAAGAAAACCCCTTGTGCGCCACTCTGCAAACCAAGCAAATGCGCAACCATGAGTGCAGCCTCGGTCTTCCCTTCCCCAGTTGGTGCTTCAATAATGATGAGGCACGGGGCATGTTGAGCTTGTGCGAGTGAAAAAGCCTTTGCCTGTGTTGGGCGCAGGTGAACATTGTCAGGCCAATGAAAACTCTGCTTGTATGCGGCGAGAGCATTGTCAGGGAGTTGCGTTGGTGCCCATGTATTTGTCAGGCCAACGCTATCCAGTCCAAGTGCGGTTCGTTCAGATTGTGGAAGTATTCCTTCATAAGGAAACGCATCGGCATTCGAAGCGATCCAGTCTGCCATCACCACAATTCCAGTGATGATTTGAATCACGTAGGCAGGAATGATGTCCATTCGGGTTTGAAGCGCCTGTAGTGCTTCCTCAGCCCTAGCGAGTTTGATCATTCCCTCGAAGAGTGCGTCATGTGTCTCTCCCCAAAGCGGTGCTAGCCGACGAATTGCGAGGCGTGCTTGTTTTCGCTCCGTTGGTTCGCTCGGTTGCCCATGATGCGCATCCGCAATACTCGCGAGTGCGTGTGCGAGTACCTTTGGAAGGCCAATTGATTGAAGGTGAGATTCCACGATGATCCCGGAGGCAACGCTGTGGTAAATTTTGGCCTTTTCACCCCGTGACGAAGTTCTGACTGTCATGTCAAAACCTGCGTCCTTTGCGAGGCGAACGAGGTATTTGTGATTAGGCGAGTCCTTGATCATCTCAATGAAAAAGGGTGTCGCCTTGCCAATATCGTGTATCCCCGCGGAGAAGATAATGAGCGCCTTCGCTTCGTCTTCCGAGAGTCCAAGTGATGAGGCGATGTTTCGTCGAATCGCCGGGGCGATCACTTCATCCCACAGGCAATTTGCAACGCAGGCAGTGTCGAGCATGTGTTGGGGTAATGGCAAGAAGCTGCCTTCTGGGCCAGTTTTTGCCCAGAGTGAAGCAGATTCTTGGGGGAGGGATGGGATCCAGGTGTTCGCGCGATCCCAGAAGGAGGGTTTCATGACGGTTCCTAAAGGCGAGGCAACAATCAATCAGAAGTTTAGCAATTTCTGGATGTGTTCGCGAAGAAATAGCCTGATATTCTCGATTTGGATTCTTTTTCCCTGCATCTGCGGGGGTGAGCCGTTCTGATTGATGGTTGAATCCGGCTCCCCGCAATAGCGGGGTTCATTTTTGGGTGCGAGTTGAAGGGGCATGGCTTCATGGTAAGGCTGCCTCACGACATGCCATTCGGTATTCTCGATTCCCTCCCGCTCGAGATTGGTGGTTTTCCAGCAGGTTTTGCCTTTGCGGCGGGGTCTAATTTTCCATTTATTCGAACGTGAGTGCAGGTATTTACGCTGTATTAAATGCCGATCTACTTAAATATATGTTTGAATAGCGCTGTCGCTTCAGTGAGATATGCTTGCCAAAACAACCTAGAGAAGCGTTTCATGCACTTGGTGCAGCGCGCATTTTTAGAAAGAAACGCACGTGGCATACGGCAACAAGTCCATGTTGATCCTTGTGAGGGGTCCTACCGTCCTTGGCAAACTCTCTTCACGCAATATTGGGAAGAAAGGAATGGCCCTTCCACATCTTTCGCCCCCACTTACTACCGCCCCCGCGCCAGCACCTTCGCGATCACTCGCCAGCCCACCAGCAGCAGTCCGCTCATCACGGTGGCAACCACAATGAAGCTCCAGTGTGGAACTGCCGCGTGGCGCAGCGCCCAAATCACTAGGCCGGTCACGGCGGTAAATAGCCAAGCGATCACCCCACTGCCCAGGTCCACTTCTGGCCGGTTGCGGATAACAGCCCAGGCCAGCACGGTTCCCACCGCGAACGGCCAGAACGTGTCCAGCACTTCCATCACGCCCAGCCCGCCATGTGCCATGCGGGCAAGGATGGCAAACACGAGTACGGCGAGCAAGTCAATCGCAAAGTGCTTCATTGAGGATCCTTCTGCGTTTGTGATTTCTGGTTGGAATGGTCTTGCGTGATGCTGGGCGATGGTGCGGATGATTCAGAATTCGCCGCCTGCGTTGCGGCGTTAATATCAAAACGATTCCCGCCTCGCATCACATGTATGGCATACACCAGCCACCCAATCACCGTGGGCAGCACAAAGGAGAGCACTCGGTACACCAGTACTACACCGAAGGCGGTGGAGGCGGGCAGCCCTGCGGCCACCAGGCTGGCAGTCATGGCGGCCTCCACCGGCCCCACGCCCGCCGGGGTGACCTGCGCAGTTCCCACAATCTTTGCGGTCACAAACGCCAGCGTGATCGCCAGAAATGAGGGCGTTTCACCGATGCGTGTCCATGAGGGGAGAATCCCGGTGACCGCCCAAATGCACAGCCACAGCCCCACGATGTCCAGCAGCCAGTTGGCCAGGGAGAGCGCGCTGCTCACCGCAAATCTGCTGGGTGTAAGGCGCACCGCTTCCATTTGCAGTAACGACGCATCCAGCCGCACCTTCCAGCGCGGCAGTAGGTGCGTCACGTTGATCAGCACCTTGGGATTGTTCGTGAGCGCATACAGGCCAATGGATACAGCCACCATCAAAAAGGCCGTCCCGAGTAGCGGCCAAATGCTAAAACTCGCCCCGAGGAACAGCACGCCGGCGGTGCCCAGGGCAACCAACCACAGCGTGGAGATGGCCCCGGAGAGCACGATGAACCAACTGGAAACCAGCACGCTCACACCCCAATTTCGCATGGTGTGGAATTGGTACACCGTGGAAATCGCCGCCCCACCCGGCAGGGTGGAGCTCCAGGCGTTGGAGATGAACGTCAGGCGTGAGGTCTCCTTGAGCGGCACTTTGGCGCCACCGGCGCCTAGCAGGATGCGCATTACTTCCGCCATGGCGAAGAAGGAAAGGACAATGGCGGCAAAAGCCAGCAGCAGGATCCAAGCATTGGCTTCGCGGACCTCCATGTAGCCTTCGTTCAGGAAGGGCATTTTGTCTCGCATGAGGAAGGCCGCCACCGCCAGAATCAGCAGGGGGCCTAAGAAGCGAAGCCAATTCTTCATCAGGTCTTAGCGCTGTTCCTTCCCGAGCCGTTGCACAAGTTCTTGGAATGGTACGAGGTCGTGATCCTCTTCCACCGTACGCCCCGAGCGTACCGCAACGTCCGGGCCGGACAGGCGGGCGTCGTCAAGCGAAATCCCCTCTGGCGTGCTGCCGGTGTCATTGTGCCCAAGCCATGCCGACGCCCTCTTCACCCATCCTGGCGCCCACCAGTTGTCTTCGCGCAGCAGGTGCATGACTGCGGGGACGAGGAGCATGCGGATGATGGTGGCGTCGAAGAATAGGGCAAAGATCATGCCGAAGGCGATGTACTTCATCATCACGATCTCAGAGAACCCGAAAGCGCCGCACACCACAATCATGATGAGCGCCGCGGCGGTGATGATGCCACCGGTGTGTGCGGTGCCGTACTTGATGGCCTCATCTGTGGATTCGCCGTTTTCACGTGCCTCCACCATGCGTGAAACCAGGAATACTTCATAGTCCGTGCTGAGGCCGTAAACGATCGCCATGATGAGCACCAATACGGGGCTCATTAGTGGACCGGCGGTGAAACCGAACAGATCGGCGCCCACACCATCTACGAACATGAGCGTGAGGATACCCATGGTGGCACCCATGCCCAGCACGGTCATGATTACCGCCTTGGCAGGCAAAATCACGGAGCCGAACACCAGCGCCATCAGCAGGAAGGTGGCCACCACAATGTAAATGGCCATTGTTGGCAGCTTTTCAAACAGCGCCTCGATGGATTCCACTTCCAGGGCCGGGGTGCCACCGATGTACACTTCTACGCCTTCAGGCACGGAGATCGCCCGGAGTTGCTCAATGACATTGGCGTTTTGTGAGCGGTCCGTGATGCCTGCGGAAAGCACCGTGGTGCCGTCCACCGTTGCGGTGGAGGGGCGGAAAGTGCCGCTGAGGCCGGTGACCTGGTTGGCCTGGGCGAAGATCTCACCGAGCTGCTGGTTGGTGGCGCCGGTGACCACCAGCTTGATCGGCTCAGTACGGTACTCAGGGAAGGCCTGGTTGAAGGCCTCTTGGGTTTGGCGCACCTCGTTGTTTGGCGGCAGGTACGTCTCATTGAGGCCACCGAACTTCACGCCAGCCAGCGGCAGCGTAAGGCCAATGAGGAGGGCACACAGGCCCAGGGTGACCAGCTTGGCGTGCTTCATTGCCCACTGTGGCAGGCGGTACCACCAAGTGCTTTGCAACGTGCGTGCCTTGCGGCTGGTGCGGCGTACCGAGAACTTGTCAATGTTGTGCCCAAGCAGGCCAAAGATTGCCGGAAGCAAGGTAACGGAAAGCAGCGCCGCCAGGCCCACCGCGCTCATCGCACCATAGGCCACAGACTTCAGGAAGGCCTGCGGGAACACCAACAGCCCGGAAAGTGCCACGGCCACCATCGCCGCGGAGAAGACCACTGTTTTGCCGGCAGTTGCGGTGGTGATTCGCACGGCCTCGCGTACTTCACGGCCGTTGTCCATCTCCTCGCGGAAGCGCGACACCATGAACAAGCCGTAGTCAATGGCCAACCCCAAACCCAGCAGCGTGACCACCGACTGCGCAAACACATTCACCTGAGTAAAGCCCGCGAGGATGGACAGCACACCCAGCGAGCCCAGGATTGAAAGCACGCCCACGATCAGTGGCATGAACGCCGCCACCACGGAGCCAAACACCACCAGCAGCAGCAAGCCCACTGCCGGGAGGGCGTAGACCTCGGCGCGCTTGATATCTCCTGCCATGCCGGCGTCGAGCGCGTCGGCAACCGCGGTTGCACCAGCAACCTCCACGCTTACTCCGCTGAACTCCGGGGAGAGCGCGGGTTGGATGGTGCGGAAGTCTTTGAGTGTTTGCTCGTTGTCGCCTTGGAGTGCCACCGCGGCAAACACTACGGCACCTTCCTCAGCGGCCAGGCGGGGGTTGCGGGCGTCGAAGTAGCTGGTGATGGACTCGATTTGCTCGGGGTAGAGCTCCTGGAGCCCTGCCAGGTACGCCCGCATGTCATCGAACTCGGGGGAGTTGGCAATTGGTTGGCCGTCCTCGCTGCGGAACAGCAGGATCACGTCACCGGAATTATCGCGGCCAAACACCTCCTGTTCAATGCGTGCGGCCTGAGTGGAGGAGGAGCTGGGGTCGTCCCAGCCTTCCTGGCTCATGCGGTCCGCTAGGCGCATGCCAAACAGCACATGCAGCGCCAAAATGAGCGCCACCACAACCACTGGGACCACCTTGCGGTGGCGGTAGGCAAAATCACCCCATGTGGAAAACATCGCTTTTCTCCTGCTTATTCATGCTGTTCATTGCGCTATCGTGTGGCGCAATTGTGTGTGCGCCGGCCCCGAGCGCCGGCCCTGTGCGCCGGCCCTGCGCTCCGGCCCTGAGCTTTGAGGCAAGCACCTTAACTGCTGCGTCCGGTCAAAAGGGAGGTCAGTGGGCGCAGCGGCTGCAGCCATGCGCCTTCCGGCGGAAGCTGATCCAGGCTCACACGTGGCAGTGGTTCGCGGAACACCCCTGGGACGTCTTCCAGGTCCACAAAGTCCACTTGTTCGCTGGCTACTGCCCATGAGGCGTGCTCGTGGAAGCCAAGGACGGTAACGCGTACCCCGTCCTTGGCGAGCTCCTCAAGGGTGTCCTTGAAGTTCTGCCCATCCGCGCTGGCTACCACCAGCCCCGCGAGGTTGCCTGCGGCGAAGCGCTGACGGATGTGCTCCAGCATGTCTGGGTCAACGTCGGATTCTTCGTTGAGCTTGGGCTTGGCAAACACGGCGTAGCCAATGTTGCGCAGCGCCTCCACCCATGGCCGGATTTGTTCCGCGCCACCTGGGGTGACGTTGGTGAACACTGTTGCTTCCGCCTCCACTTTTTCCCCCGTGAGGTGGCTGAGCTCGCCGGCGCGCGCCAACAGCCACTTACCCACAGCGTCAAAACGTGGGCGGTAGGCGGTGGTTGGGCGCCCGCCCAGGATGGCACCCAGGCCCATGTCCAAGTTGGGGGCGTCCCACACCAACAAAAGGTTGTTACTCACTTGCGCCTCCACTGATGCGCCTCCACAAAAACTCAGTGATCACGTGGTCTTTTTCCAGGCCTTTGCCCTCAAACTTGGTGATCACTTGGCGGTCCGTGAGCTGAGGGCACTCAGGCCACGGCCAGCCCATGTACTCAAGCTGTGGTTCCACATGAACCAGCTCGTTGATCCACTCGGCGTAGTCGGCGTGGTCAGTGGCTACATGCAACACGCCGCCCGGCTTCAGCCGGCTGGCAATCAGGTTCAGCACGCCGGACTGGATAATGCGCCGCTTGTGGTGGCGAGCCTTTGGCCAGGGGTCAGGGAAGAAAATTCGCACGCCATCCAAAGACTCTGGGCCGAACATTCGCCCGAGTACTTCCACGCCGTCGCCGCGGATCATGCGGATGTTGGAAATCTCATCGCGCACCACCGCGCCGAGCAGCTTTGCCAAACCAGGCTTGTACAGTTCCACTGCAATAATGTTTGTATCCGCTTCAAGGGGGGCCATCGCTGCGGTGGAGGTACCGGTGCCGGAGCCGATTTCCAGGATCGTCGGGGCGTCAGTCCTGCCGAACCACGCCGGGACGTCCAAGGGCTCGTCGGAAAGCTCCTTGCCAAGCTGTGGCCAGTATTCGTCCCAGCGGGCCTGCTGGTTGTCCGTGAGCGTGCCGCGGCGAAAGCTCACCGTGCCTAGGCGCGGGTAGTCCAAATCATTAGAAAATTCTTCGTTGAAATCAGATTGGAAACGTGGGGTTTTATCAGTAGTAGACATCCCTCTTATCTTGCCTTTAAGGAGGCCCAAGGGGCAATACGATGGATAAGGTGCCGACGCAGACTGCAGGCGGTCCTCGCAGGCGCGCCCCTCACCGCGGCGGTAGGAGTTGGGGGAGTGCCGGCTAGTTTGGGCAGCGTGGAACTCCTTTCACCCCCAATAGGGTGGGGCGATTTTATGGCCGGGGGTGTAGGTATTGAGGTAAAAACCAAGGAGATCGGGGGTAAAACGGTTCAGGTGATGTGGGTTACAAAAATTCCACATGGAATGGTTGCACGAATGGTTACGCTGTGTGATGTAGAACTGCCAGCGTACTGATTAACCAGGAGATGCGATGTCCGCCGTGACCATTAAGGGCCTCGAAGGTACCGCCCCAACTGAGAATGAAAGGCTGCTCAATTGGATTGCGGAGAACGTAGAGCTATTCCAGCCCGAAAGCGTAGTGTTCGTTGACGGTTCCCAGGAGGAGTGGGACCGCCTCACCGCTGAATTGGTGGAGCAAGGCACCCTGATTCGCCTCAATGAGGAAAAGCGCCCGAATAGCTTCTTGGCGCGTTCCAACCCATCCGATGTTGCCCGCGTGGAGTCGCGCACCTTCATCTGCTCCGAGAAGGAAGAAGATGCCGGCCCAACCAACAACTGGGCTGATCCAAAGAAGATGAAAGAGGAGCTCGGCGCGCACTTCTCCGGCGCGATGCGCGGGCGCACTATGTACGTTGTGCCGTTCGCCATGGGCCCACTGGATTCTGAGGATCCAAAGATTGGTGTGCAACTTACTGACTCCCCCTACGTTGTACTTTCCATGCGCATCATGACCCGCATGGGCCAGGCTGCGCTGGACAAGCTTGGCAACGGCGAATTTGTGCCCTGCCTGCACTCCGTTGGTGCCCCCCTTGCTCCGGGTGAGCAGGACGTTGCGTGGCCTTGCAACGATGAAAAGTACATTGTGCACTTCCCAGAGACCAAGGAGATCTGGTCCTACGGCTCCGGTTACGGTGGTAACGCAATCCTGGCAAAGAAGTGCTTTGCGCTGCGCATCGCTTCCGTGATGGCCCGGGAGGAGGGCTGGATGGCGGAGCACATGCTCATCCTGAAGCTCACCTCCCCAGAGGGCAAGGTTTACGGCGTTGCGGCTGCGTTCCCATCTGCGTGTGGCAAGACCAACCTGGCGCTCATTGAGCCAACCATCCCTGGCTGGAAGGCTGAGGTTGTGGGCGATGACATCGCGTGGCTGCGCCTCCACGAGGACGGCCTGTACGCCTTCAACCCAGAAAACGGTTTCTTCGGCGTTGCACCTGGCACCAGCTACGCCTCCAACCCAATGGCAATGCGCACCATGGAACCAGGCAACACCCTGTTCACTAACGTGGCACTCACCGATGACGGCGACGTCTGGTGGGAGGGTATGGACGGCGACGCCCCAGAGCACCTCATCGACTGGCTTGGCAATGACTGGACCCCAGAGTCCGGCACCGACGCCGCTCACCCGAACTCCCGCTACACCGTGGCAATCGACCAGTGCCCAATCGCTGCGCCTGAGTTCAACGATCCAAAGGGCATCAAGATCGACGCAATCCTGTTCGGTGGCCGCCGCCCAGACACGGTGCCACTGGTCACGGAAACCCTGAGCTGGGACCACGGCACCCTGATCGGTGCGCTGCTCGCCTCCGGCCAGACCGCCGCCGCTGAGGGCCAGGTGGGTGCCCTGCGCCACGACCCAATGGCTATGCTGCCGTTCATCGGTTACAACGCCGGTGACTACCTCAACCACTGGGTGGAAATGGGCAAGGCTGGCGGCGAGCGCATGCCAAAGATCTTCCTGGTGAACTGGTTCCGCCGCGGCGATGACGGCCGTTTCCTCTGGCCAGGCTTCGGCGAGAACTCCCGCGTGCTGGAGTGGATTATCAACCGCGTGGAAGGCAAGGTTGGCGCGGAAGAAACTGTGATCGGCCACACCGCCCGCGCTGAGGACCTCAACCTGGAGGGCATCACCGAGCCAATCGAGGACGTCCGCGAGGCCCTTACCGCCCCCGCCGAGCAGTGGGCAAAGGACCTGGAAGACGGCGAGGCATACCTGGAGTTCCTCGGCCCCCGCGTCCCTGCAGAGGTGCACCGCGAGCTTGAGGCGTTCAAGGAGCGCGTCGCGGCCGCGAAGTAGCCCAGCGAAGTAGCCCAGCAAAGATTCACTGGCGCCCTCAAGGTAATTGGGGGCGTCAGTTTTGTGTGCTTTCGGCGCTTTGTGCACCCTATCTTCCTGGGGCCCGCACCACGATCAGCAGATTAGACACCAGGAACTCACGCAGCAGCGGCACCCGCACCACCCACCAAGCCCACCTGGGGTGGTAGCGCGGGATGCACAAAACCGCATCGTGTTGCCGAGCCCACCGCAGGCCTTCCTTGCAGCTCACCGCAAACAGGGAGGTGCCCCACACGTTTTTGGGCTCATGCCCGTGGCGGGCAACGTAGCGCCTCCGGGCAAATTCGCCGCCAAGGTAGTGCTGCCACAGGCCGGTCTCGTGCCCACCAAAGGGGCCCAGCCACACCGTGTAACTCAGGATCACCAAGCCGCCGGGCTTGCACACCCGGAGCATTTCCTGCGCCATGAGCCAGGGGTCGGGGACATGCTCGGCAACGTTGGAGGAGAACACAGTGTCAAAGCTGGCGTCGGCAAAAGGGAGCGCTTCGCCGGTGCCGCGAACCGCGTTACTGAGTGAGATGCCTGCGGCCTGCATCTCCCCGGCGTCGGGTTCCAAGGAAATGTAGTCTGCAAATTCCGCCGCAAAGTACCCCGGCCCACCACCCACGTCCAGCACCTTGCCCACCTGGGTGCCCAAATCCGCGGCGATCGCGTGGATCTGAGCCGCCGTATCCGCAGCGAGCGGCCGGTAGAACTCCTCCGGTGAGCGCTGCTCGTGGCGGAAGGAGGTCAGGAGTGTGAGGCTGCGTCTTAGGGTGGCAAAGGCGGCCGTGTGCGGGAAGGATGCGGTGGTTCCCGTTGTGGGGCGTGCTGTGGTGCGCGCTGTGGTGCGTGCGTTTCTACGAGCGTTGGGGGGTACGGGGTGGGAAGCGGCGGACATGGGCTCATCGTATTACTGTGGGGGTTCGATATGAAGATTCACATGCTGTGCTGGCGCGATACTGGCCATCCCCAGGGCGGCGGCAGCGAGCGCTACCTTGAGCAGGTTGCCCAGTATGCCGCCTCACATGGCCATGAGGTGACCTTCCAAACAGCGGCGTATGCCGGCGCCCCAGCTGAAAGCACCCACAACGGTGTGCGTTTCCTGCGAGCGGGCGGCAAATACACCGTCTACCTGCGAGCACTTGCGGCGCTCCCGAAAGACGCAGACGTGATCGTGGATACCCAAAATGGCATTCCATTCTTTGCCAAGTTGTTCACCCGGACCCCGGTGGTGTTGCTGACTCACCATTGCCACCGCGAGCAGTGGCCGGTGGCCGGTTGGCCGCTGCGGGTCCTCGGGTGGTGGCTGGAATCCAAGGTGGCGCCAAGGGTTTACCGCAATAGCCAATATGTGACCGTGAGCGGCGCCTCCCGCGAAGAGCTGGTGGATCTCGGGGTGCGCGCGGATCAGATCGCTGTGGTGCGCAATGGCATCTCGGCAATCCCGGAACGCGTGGTGCCCGCACAGACTGACCTTGAAAAGCAACGTGTGATCGTTGTGTCTCGCCTGGTGCCGCACAAGCAGCTTGAGCATGTGATTGACCTGGCCCGCGCCACCGAAGGCGTGCATGTGGACATTGTGGGTTCCGGCTGGTGGGAGCAACGCCTGCGCAGCTACGCGCGCGGCCTGGAACACCGCGTGTTCTTCCACGGGTACGTCAGCGAGCAACGCAAACACGAATTGCTCTCCCGTGCCGCAGTGCATGTGCTGCCCTCGCGCAAGGAAGGGTGGGGGCTGGCCGTGATTGAAGCAGCGCAGCACGGCGTACCCACGGTGGGGTACCGGACGTCGGGAGGCCTTCGTGATTCCGTTGGCAACACCGGCATCCTCGTGGATACCCCCGAGCAGCTCATCGCGGCAACGCGGGAATTGCTTACCGACGCCCCCCGGCGCCGCAGGCTCGGCGAGCTTGCACGGGAGCGTGCGGCTGGCTACTCCTGGGAGCGCACGGGCCAGGAATTCCTGGAGATTTTGAGCGCTGTGGCAAACGGCAATAGCAGCCAGAAAACAGTGAGCGAAACCCCAAGCCAGTAGCGCCACCCCTTGGGGGACACCCCGCCGATGTGCTCTACCGTGTCCCCACTGATGCGCAGCCCCACTCCCTGTTCGCGCAGTTCACTCGGGGAGGCCTGGAGTGCTTGCAGGTAGCGCTGGGTTGGGGGATCAATGAGCTTGCCGTCCACGGTGAGGGCACCCGCCTCTATGGCCTGGTTGGCTTTGAGGCGTGGGTCTACCATGGTGCGGCCCTGGTAGTTCACCAAACCCTGGCTAGCGGTAATCAGAATGTCCCCTGCAGAGCGCGGCCAATCCTGCTCCGGGATGCCTCGCAGCGCACCCATCGCCGCAGGCGCGGTTGGGGCTTGGGCAAAAGTGAGGGCGAGGCCCAAAGCGATCACACCGCGCACGCGTAATTCACCCGCACCGGTAATGAGAGCCGGGAGTACCAGCCAGAGGAGCTTGGCGGTATCGCGGAACATTCCCGCGCCGGGGATCATCTGCCACCAGGTGCCAAGGCTTAATACGGCGGTGAGCGCCAGGGCGGAAAGCGCGAGGAAGACCAGCGGCTTCGGTGCGCGCCACAGCACCAGGGCTGCCAAAAGGGCGCAGGCAATGGCCAGCAAGCCCGCTTCTGCGCGGACCTCAGCGTTCCATATTCCGCCACCGCCCAACCACGCCAGCGTTGGGTGCGCCACAAAGGCGGCGGTGGGGCTCGTCTGAGGAGTGGATAGGAGACTGGGCACCAGCCACGGCAAGCTGCACAGCAGGCAAAAAGCGCTGGCCAACCAGCGCCTGCACACCACCAACAACACCAGCGCCAACACCGTGCCAGTGGGAGTGAGGGAGCACGCCCACGCAGCCAACAACACCACCAGGGTGCTGGGGTGCAGCAGCGCGGGGATGAGCCATGCGGAAATCACCAAAGACCAATGCCCGGCCAACAGGCGCTCCACAACAAAGGGGTTCCACAACGTTACCGCCACCGCCACTGGCCCGAGGCGAAAAGCAGCCCAGGCCCCAGCGCACGCAGCCCCGAGGATGCAGGCCTTAGCCACCCAGGTTGCAGGGAAGAGCATCCCGGCGATGGCCAGAGCACCATCCTGGGGCGCGTTGCGTGCAGGGAGATCACCAAACCCCAACGCGCCGAGGGAAAGCGCGGGGCGCTGGATCACCACCATATCCCGCAGGCCCAACATGCCAGGAGTTGCCAGCCACCACAGCAGCGCAGCGAGGCAAAACCCTGCAACCAGGGCGTTCAGGGTTAGGAGCGCTTGGGGCGTGCGAGGAGCCATAGGCCACCAATCAACGCAGCAAAACCGGCGTACTTTGCCACAAAGCCAAAAATCCGCGAAGCCTGCAGCGCCGCCAGATGACGGTTCATCCGCTCCTCACTCCATGAAGACGCCTGGAGGGTGAACTCCTGGCCAGCCAAAGTGAGGCGCTGCTGGACTATGGTTCCGGTGCGCGGCTCAACGGTGAACTCGGCTCCCGACGCCGGCTGCTGGAACACCAGGTACTGCCCATCCTGACGCAGGTAGTCAGCAGGGGACTCCTCACCCGAATTGGGGTCAAACACAAGGTAGCTGCGGCGTTCCGTATCCACTGGGAAGAAGGAGGACAGCCCCAGCCGGCCATCAGCATTATGCAACACTGGGAAGGAAGACTCGCGGATCAGTGGGACGAACTCCTCCAACACCACCTGGCCATCAACCTCCCAGGTGACGTGGGAGTTCACGGCTTCGGAATCCTCCGGATCTTCCGTGAGTTCAGTGGAACGGACAAGGTGGGCGCCACTTGGTGACGTCGTTTCTTGCACGAAGATCGCTTCCTTTGGCAGCGGCTTCACCATGCCTGCAGTGAGCGCGGGGACAAGCGCGGACAACAGAAACAGCACACCAGCCGTCACACATGCAATAATGCCTTGGCGCATGCCACCCACCTATCAACTCGAGGAAACCTGTTGCTATCAGCCTCTCCATCGTACCTACCGCAGCTCCAAGGACTGCGCGGCGTGGCGGCGCTCGGCGTACTCGCCACGCATGTGGCCTTCCAAACCGGCGTGGAGAATGCAGTTCTCACCCGATTCGACTTCTTTGTAGCCACCTTCTTTTCCCTTTCCGCATTCCTGCTGGCACGTAGCTACGCCGCCAACCCAACGGGTTACTACGCGCGCCGGGCCGTGCGTATTCTCCCCGCGTACTGGGTGATGGTGCTGCTCACGCTTGCGCTTTTTCCCGTGGCTTTCGGGGCAGGCTGGCTAACAACGCTCAGCACCTTGAGCTTTACCCAAATCTATGTGCCCTCCGGGTTACATGGTGGGCTGACGCACTTGTGGTCGCTGTGCGTGGAAGTGGCCTTCTATCTGGCGTTGCCACTGATAATACGTTGGCGCCGCTGGTGGTGGGCGCTGGGCTTGGCCGGTTTTGCTTGGGCGCTGATTCCCTGGCCCTTCGAGCCGGATGGGGGCGGGATCAATTTTCAGATTTTCCCATTCTCATACCTCCCTTGGTTTGTGGTTGGGCTCTACGCGGCGGCGTGGGAGGGGCGCCTGGATGCCGCAAAGTTGAGCGCAGGGGCCCGCTGGCTGCGGCCTGTGTGTTGGGGCTTGGCGCTGCTGATGTGCTGGGTAGCGGGGCAACAGTGGTACGGGCCGCTGGGCTTGGAACACCCCACCGGCCCGCAGTTCGCGCTGCGTTTGTTGGCTGGCACCGGCTTTGCAGCCTTAGTGCTGTACCCCTATGTGTTTTTAAGGGCACCTAGCCTGCTGGATACCGCCCCCATGCAGGCCGTGGGGCGATGGAGCTACTCCCTGTTTTTGTGGCACATTCCTGTGCTTTCTCTTGTGTTCCCCCTCATGGGCATTGGAGTGTTCCAAGGGCAGTTTTTTGTGGTGCTCTTTGCCACCGCGGCATTGAGTATCGCGGTGGCGTTTGTGAGCTACACCCTGGTAGAAAGCCCTAGTTTGCAGTGGTGGAAAGGGAGGCAAACACGGCGGTATTCCACTCAAAAGCTGCCGTTGCCTCAGCGATGAACTCTTGGCGTTCCTCCGCGGTGAGGTGGAGGCTGTTGAGGCGTTCGCGATAGGCGTTGCGGTAAGGCGGGATTTTGCCAATGGCGGCAAAGTTGTAGAAAGACGTTTGTTCCGGGGTAAGCCCGTAGAGAGCTTCAAGGCGGGAGGCGATCACCTGTCCGCCAGAAATATCGCCCAAGTAGCGCACATAGTGGTGCGCGGCGATGCGCTGCGGGGAGGTTGCAATTTTGTGCAGGTGATCCGCGTAGCGTTGGGTGGCCTGGGTGATGGCGATACGTTCGCGCCAATCTTGCCCGAGCATCGCCTTAAGGTCCGATTCCAGGTTGGTGGTGCGTTCGAGGCGCGGGTCGTACACGGCAGCAACGGTAGGGTGTTCGGCGTTTAGCCGGATGCCTTGTTCAAGTGCTTGATAAATCCACCACAACTGTGCAGTGAGGTCGGCTACTGCTTGAGCGGAGAGGGAGCCGTCCATGAGGCGGCTCATAAACACCGAGTGTTCTGCGGTTTCGTGTGCTCGTGCGGTTTCTTCCCGAAGTGCGGTGGCCAACGGCTCATGGAGGGGAGTGCTCAGGGAGCTCGTCATGGTGGGTTCCTTTTCTCGAGTATTGACTTCTCAAACGTTCATGAGGGTGAGCGAAACGCGAGGCGGGGCTGGATAAGGGGATTGTGGAAGGCTGGGGAGGCTTACTGAGTGCTAAAGCATTAGCAGCATTAGCGGCTCAGGAAACCGAACAGACCCTTGAACCATCCCAGGTGGTTTGCAGTCTGGAACAAGATGGTGAGCAGGCCGAACAGTGAGCCAAAGCCCAGGAGCCTGTTCCAGAAGGATCCGAACTTGCCCAGCAAGGAGCCGTTCTCGGAATTGGTTGCGGCATCAGCATCAGTATCGGCATCAGCACTTGGCGCTGGCGCTGGAGCTGGTGCTGGAGTAGAGGTGCTTGGCTCAGCCGGTGCCGGTGCCGGTGCCGGTGCCGGTGCTGGCGCTGGCGCTGGAGCAGAGGTGCTCGGTTCAGAAGTCACTGGCGCTGGGGGCTCCGAGGTGACTGGAGCATCCAGGCACACCTGCTCGGTGGTGATGGTGACGTTAGCGGGGTCGATCTCTGGGTTGTAGGAATCGTTGTACATGCCCATGAACAGAATGTCTGCACCGGCAATAACCTGCTCGCGGGTGGTCGGGTTGTAGGAGGTGCCTGGGTTTGCGGTGTAACGCCCACCGGTGGTGTTCAGGGTGTGAGTTGTGCCGGTGGTGGCCCAGGTACCGGTTGCAGCGGCGAAGGTATCTTTGCCGGTGACTTCATTGGCTGGCACGCGGTCCTCTGGAGTGTATTCGGTCATGCCCTTACCTGGAACGTAGTAGCCCACGTAGGAGGAGCCGAGCTTCACGTTGTCACCAGCGGTGGTGAGGTAAGGGGAGATTACCTGGGAGTACAGGGCGCCGTGGTGGCCTTCAAACACAATGGAGGATTCTTTGGTGTTAATCAGCGCTTCGGTGATGTTGCCCTGATCATCAACCTTCACGGAGGAGGTGGCTGGGTCTACCTCGAACAGGAACTGGTATGCGGCCGAGCTCTTTGGTTCCGCGTTTTCGGTGACGGTTCCGCTGGTGGTCCAGGAGCCTTGAGCGATGCGCCCGGAGATGTACTTACGCCAGGATTCCTTCACACCCCACGCAACGGTGCCACCGGTCACGCGGGTCTCTACGTTCTGGCAGGTGGCTGGGACTTCAGTTTGCGCTTGCGCCATTGGGGCGGCGAGCAAGGTTGCGGCGAGGGCGAGGGAGGTTGGTGCTGCGATCATGCGCATGGAAATCGAGGATCCTTTCAATGGACTGAAAATCTGACAGTGATGGTTGTTGGGGGATTACTTGGATGTGGCCTTCTTGCCGGCTCACCTGGAGGGGGTATTGGTACACCTGCGAAAGCACTTCCGAGGTGTAGACCTCCTCCACGCTGCCTAAGGCGGCAATCCCGCCATTGGATACGCACACAATGTGGTTACAAAATGCTGCTGCGGCGTTGAGGTCATGCAGCACCACGAGCACTGTGGCCTGGGTGCGGCGCGCGAGCTCACGGATAAGGTGCAGCACCTGCAGTTGGTGGGAAATGTCCAATGCGGCGGTTGGCTCGTCCAGGAGGATCACCGGAGCGTTTTGGGCGAGCACCCGAGCCAGTGCCACGCGAGCCCTTTCACCCCCGGAGAGCGTGGGGACCTCGCGCGCGCCAAGGTGCATTGTGTCCGTGGCGGCCATGGCGGCGTCGATAAGCTCTTCATTTGGCCTTGCCCACACCCGCTGCCCCATTGCAACAATGTCGCGCGCAAGATATTCAAAGGCTACCGCCGTGTCCTGCAGCATCACTGCACGGCTGCGCGCAAGTGTTGCAGGGTCCGTGGCATAGGGGTCAAGGTTGGCAACACGAATCTGGCCCGCGGTGGGTTTCAGGTCCCCGCTTATCGACGCCAACAGCGTGGACTTGCCCGCACCATTGGGACCAATCAATCCAGTGACTTGACCTGGCTGTGCTGTGAACGTGATGTTGTGCAGCAGCCGCCGGTTGTTTACCTGGATTTCCACCTGTTCAACGGTGATCATGCGTGGACCCCCTTTCGCATCATGCGGCGCAAAAGCACAAAGAAGGTTGGCCCACCTACCAGAGCGGTGAAAATGCCGATTGGAAGGTCCGCGAAGGGAATGGTGGTGCGCGCGGCGAGGTCGGAAAGTGAAATCAACAGCGCCCCTGCCAGTGCGGAAGTTGGGAGCAGCGCATGATTCTGTGGGCCTAACACGGTGCGCAAAAGGTGGGGCACAATCAATCCCACGAAGCCAATCAATCCGGCGAAGGAAACCGCAGCGGCCGTGAGAATGGCCGATACCAGAATCGCGCACACCCGCAGGTTTGCCACGTTGATGCCGGTGTGGGCGGCGGCGCGTTCACCCAGCGCCAGCACATCCAGACGCTCGCCCAGGCGCAAGGCAACAATTACGCCGAGCACCACGATTGGCAGTACCACCCAAACATGTTTCCACTGAGCACCATTGAGGGAACCCATTTGCCAGAAAATGATCTGTTCCCTGTTTGCCGTAGGGGCCAAGTACACCAAGAAGGAAATGATTGCGCCGCACACGGCGTTTACCGCAATGCCAGTGAGGATGAGGTTTACCACCGCAACGGTGCCGCGGTGGCGCGCCAAACGGTAGATGAATGCCGTGACCGCCAATGCAGTCACAAACGCCGCAGCTGGCACGGTGAAGGCACCCAACCAATCAATGGCAAATACAATTGCTGTGGCTGCACCCACGCCGGCCCCGGCGGTCACACCAATCACGGATGGCTCCGCCAAGGGGTTTGCAAACACCGCCTGCATGAGGGTGCCAGCCACACCGAGTGCTGCACCCACAATGCAACCCAGCACAATTCGTGGCAGGCGGATATCCCACACCACGCTCGCGGCCAGCACGTCTTGATGGCCGCCGTCTGTGAGGATGGCGAAAAGCTGTGAAATAGGCAGGGCAAACTGGCCAAGCACCACATTGGCCAGGCAAGCCAGCACCAGCGAAACGGCCAAGCTGGCGGCAACCTGAACGCGGCGCCTGCGGCGGATATCAGGCTTGGTCTGGAGCATAGAGTGCCTTTGCTAATTCAATGAGGGTTTGGCCGGTCAAAGGGCCAAATGCCAGGGATTGGCCATCTGGAATAGTGATGATTCTTTGGTTCTGGCCCGCGATGGTTTGGGCAATACCGGGGCGTTGCAGCAAGCCCTCTATTCCTCCGGTGGATTCCAAGCCGCCGGACATCATGATGATGGCCTCAGGGTTGAGTTTGGCCAGTGCCTCCGCGTTTGCAGGCTCTGCATAGGAGAGGTTGTGTTCGGAAGCCAGGTCTACTGCACCTACGCCCTCAATGAGGTCTTTCGCACCGGTGCCTTCACCCATGATGAAGAACACCCCGCCATTGCCTCGGGCGTAGAGGAAGATCACCCTCAATGGATCAGCCGGTGCGATCTCTTTAATGGCGGACATATCGCGCTCAATTTCTTCCACCGAACGCTGTGCCAACTTTTCCGCCTCTTGAGGCAAGCCAACCACGGCGCCGAGCTGCTCAATGTCCTGCGCAACGGAAGCGATGGTGCGCTCAGGTTGCATGACCACGGTGGGCACACCAGCGGCGCGGATCTGATCAATAGCTTCCCGCGGGCCAATGGAGTGATCCACAATTACCAAACTTGGACGCAGGTCCAGCACTGCCTCCACGTTGATGTTGTGCCCACCTTGCGTTACCACCGGTAAATCCGCCAACACCGTTTCTGTTGAGGAAACCGTGCGCCCAATAATGTTCGGGGCAAGTCCCAGGCCAGTGAGGGTTTTGGTGTAGGTTCCGTACAGGTCCAGGGCAAGGATGCGGGAGGTGTCTTCTACCACAACCTCGTAGCCATCGGCATCAGTAAGCTCCACCGGTAGCGCTGGCTTTGGCGTGGTGGTTACGGGCTCAATATCCGCAAACTCGCCAACGTGGCGCACCCCTTGAATGGAGCGGGGATCTCCCACCTCAGTGGCGGCGGGCAAGGTGTTGGTGTAGCTGCCTTGCACCCCGCAAGCGGCGAGTATGACCGCGAGTGCAGCGGCGGCCGCGGCGTGAATGCTGCGATGCATCACACGCGCGAGCGCGTGGTTTTGAGCTACAGAGTACATGTTTGGTGGTCCTTATATTGTGGGATGAGTACTAGGCGGGATGCTGGAGGATCAGGCGGCTCATACTGCCTGCTGCAACAGCCAGGCCGATTGCTAATAACGCCAAGTAGGTGGCGGGATCAGTGGATGCTTGCGCGGCTGCGGACTTCACCCGGAAATTGTTGGAACCATCGGTGTATCCCGTGCTTGAATCAGCGTTTGCGCCTGTAGCATCGCCGGTTGCGTCTCCAATTCCGGCTGCTCCACCTTGTGCACCAGTGGAAGTTGCTGCATCGCAGCTTCCAGTTCCTTCTGCGCCGAGGGTGGCGGTGAAGGTCACGGGGTCAAGGGCCAAACCGGGCTGATAAAAGTCTGCAAAAGCCTTTGCGCCTTCAGCCGTGAGGGCGGTGCTTGCGGAACCACTGAGTGAACCTGTGTTGATGTCCAAGGTATTCACGTTCAGATTGGCAATGGCCACACGGCCAAAGTCCGTGCGCACACCTTCCATATTGGAGGAGGTGACGTTTGCAATGAGCTGGCCTTGGGAACCCGCAAAGCTCACTTCGAGGTCTGAAATCCTGAGGTCCAGTACGCCGTTGTGGCCGGTGAAGTGCACCGCTCCGCTGTACCGCAGGTTGCCCTTCTTTGAGGCCACATCCACGTTGCCGGTGTTGCCGCTGAATTGGAAGGCGCCACCAGAATGGCCTACACCCTGCAATTCCCATTTGCCCTTGGCAATGGAGCCGGTGATGTAGGACTGGAACGAGGCCTTGATACCCCAAGAGGCGTTCGTGCGCTGCACCCCGGTAGCGGGAATACACTGACCGCTTACACCGCCAGTTCCTAAGTTGCTTGCGGTTCCCGGAGCATTTCCTGCGCTAGCGGCGCTTCCGCTGGCAGCTCCCGTGCCTGTTCCAGTGACCGTTCCGCCCGCAGTACCGTTGCTGGCTGCTGTGCTGGGGGCGTCGGCAATGTTTCCCGCACCAGCGCCAGAGCCCGAGCCATTGCCCGCGCCGGTGCGGCGGGTGAAGGATTCGTAGGCGTCCATGAATGCCTCGGAGTTGCCCATGAACTTTGTGAAGGCATTCATGGTGTCATTGGTTTCGCTGAGGATTGCCATGGCTTCTTTGTTGAAGCCGGTGAAGTTGCCGCTGATTGAAGTGAGCGTGCGGGTGTTGCCGGAGGTGGTTCCGGATGAGGTGGCACCGCATGAGGTGGAGATTTGGCCGCTGGTTGGGTCCATGGCAGCGCCTGCATTGTAGGCGAGGAAGAGTTTGGCGCCGCCTCCGGTCAAGGTGGTGGTGCCGGAGAGGTCTACGGATCCTGCCTGCGCATCCACGGGGGTGTTGAGGTTGATGGTGGCAATTGCTACGTCATCGCCGGTGATTTGCGGGCCGCGGGCAGTTTTGTTCACCATATCGGACTCGTAGGACACATAATCCACGAGGATTTCGGCTTGGTTGCCGGAGGCGCGGATCTTGAAATCACTGAGGGTCATGTCCAGCAAATCATCGCCACCGTAGTTGTGGCCGCGGAACCGCAGCACACCGCCGAGGTTCACGCTGAACGCACCGTCTTGCACATTTGGTGCGGAAGCGGGGGTAAACACAAATGTGCCATCGGGGCCGGTTTCTGATCCGCTGAAGCCAATTCCGTCTGCTCCCCAGCCGCCACGGGCAACGGGCCCTTGAATGTAGCTGCGGTAGCTTTCCCTGATTCCCCAGCGGAACTCGCAGGTCTGTGCCTGGGCGGGCGTGGAGAGCGCGGGAATTGAAATCGCTGTGGCCAGCAGGGATGCAGCCAAGAGGGAGGCTTTTCGACGCCGCCAGTGCGGGCGGGTGGTTCCGGAGAGTAGGGCGGGCACGGTGTGGTTGCTCCTTTACGGGTTCTTCACCAACTGCGGGACGGAGGGTAGCCTATACTAACTTAGGTTAGGATAAAAGAGGCTTGCCTAACCTAATGAAACTATTACCCCCGATGTTTTTCAGAAAGGACTCAAATGTCCCAGCTAGCCACCCAGAGTTTCCGGATGCTTTACCCCGAGATTGACCCCGCTAATGGCCTACCCCTCACCCTGCCGGAGCGGATGGCCCTCACCGTGGCAATAGGTGTGCTCGCCTACGGCGGAATTGTGCAAGATCTCGTTGTGCTGGGCGCGGGGGTTGCCATGGTGATGGCGGCAAGCCTCATGCAGTCGCACCAGACCAACCGGCGAGTCAGGGTAGAAGCCCGCGGGCGATTCCCCGGTGAGCAATGGGCCGAACACACCCAGATAGCCAGGGTGAAATTGCCCTTGGCGCTGCTGGCCGGCTGGGTGTTGGTGGCGCTTGTGGTGGGCGTTGCTTGGTGGCAGGCACTGAGTGGCTGGTGGGCTGCACTTTGCGCACTGCTTGCTGCGGGCATTGTGTGGTTCATGCCTGGTGTGCACCCAATGTGGCGTAAGCGGTTGGGGCGAACCGCTAAGGATGTGGGTGCTGTGGGTGCTGTGAGTGCCGCCCAGAAATAATGCCCAGAAATAATGCCCGGTGATGATGCCCAGTGATGACGCCGGTGATGATGCCCAGAGATCGTGCGGGCGTGCCAAAAGTTTTGAAAGAATTTCCTCACAGGGGCGCGGTTTTAGGTAGTGTGTGAACCAACTTTTGTGACCCCCATAACATAAGAATCAACATTTATTCGCAGTTGTGGGTTCGCAAAATACACATTTATGCACAACTTGCGCAGGTAGAAAACCTCGCCTGCCAGCCACGATAACCAAGGAGTTCATAACAATGAACGCGCTCATTCTTTTGGCTATTGGCCTGGCCATGATGGCAACCGGATACCTCCTGTACTCCAAGTACTTGAGTTCCAAAGTATTTCAACTGCGAGCGGGGTATGAAACCCCGGCGCACTCTATGAGGGACGGTGTGGATTACGTTCCCACCAACAAGTTTGTCCTTTGGGGCCACCACTTCACTTCCGTTGCGGGCGCGGCACCAATTGTGGGCCCCGCGATTGCCGTGATCTGGGGTTGGCTGCCGGCATTTTTTGTGGGTGACCATTGGCACCGTGTTCATCGCTGGTATGCATGATTTGGGGGCGCTGTGGGCCTCTACAAGGCATAAAGGCCAATCAATTGGCACCCTCAGCGGCAAGTACATTGGTTCCCGCGGGCGCAACCTTTTCCTCGTGGTGATCTTCCTGCTGTTGCTCATGGTGGTTGCGGCGTTTGCTGTGGTGATCACGGGTCTGTTGGTGTCCACCCCAACGGCGGTGATCCCAACGTGGGGCGCGATCGTGGTGGCGCTTCTGATTGGGCAGGCTATCTACCGCCTCAAGTGGAACCTTCCCTTGGTGTCCGTGGTGGGTGTGGTGGCGCTGTATTCGCTGATGCTGCTTGGTGACCGCTACCCGGTGGTCCTCCCGGAGGATTTCCTGGGCATCGGCCCGCAGGCGTTCTGGATCCTGGCGCTGTTTATCTATGGCGCGATTGCCTCCCTGCTGCCGGTGTGGGTGCTGCTGCAGCCGCGTGACTACATCAATGGCCTGCAGCTCTTCGTGGGCCTCGGCATCCTGTACGCATCCTTCCTGTTCACCGCACCAACGTTGGTGGCGCCAATGGTGAACCGCGCAATGCCTGAGGGCGCGCCTTCCATGGTGCCGCTGCTGTTTGTGACTATCGCCTGCGGCGCGATCTCTGGGTTCCATGGCGTGGTTGCCTCCGGCACCTCCTCCAAGCAGATTGATAAGGAAACCGACGAGCGCTTTGTGGGCTATTTCGGTGCAGTTGGCGAGGGCCTGCTCGCACTCGGCGCCATCATCTCCACCACTGCCGGCTACCGCACCGTAGCCGAGTGGGAGGAAATCTACAGTGCCTTTGGAAAGGGCGGCGTGGCGGCCTTTGTGCAAGGCGGCGGCAACCTCCTCAACCAGGGCTTGGGAATTTCCACCTCGCTTTCAGCAACCATCCTGGCCACCATGGCGGTGCTGTTTGCGGCCACCACCATGGATACCGGAATCCGCCTGCAGCGCATGGTGGTGCAGGAAATCGGTGAGATTGTGGGCATGAAGCTCGGAGCAACGGCTGCCACGCTCATCGCGGTGATCGTGGCCTTGGCGCTGACATTCTCCGCGGGTGCCGACGGCTCAGGTGGCATGCTGATCTGGCCATTGTTCGGCACCACCAACCAGCTCATGGCTGCGCTGACCTTGGCAATTATCTGCGTGATCCTGTCTCGCCTGCGCCGCAGCTACCTGCCAATCTTGGTGCCGCTCGTGTTCGTGATGCTGATGTCCATCTGGGCGCTGGTGGTGCAGCTCGGGCAGTTCTACGCGGCGGGGAACTGGCTGCTGCTCGTTCTCGACGTCATCATCTTGGTTGCAGCCATCTGGGTGTCCATTGAGGCCCTGGCTGCGCTGCGCAAGGCGCGCGAGCTGCCCGCCATCGAGTTCGGGGACCGCGACACCCCAGAGCACTCCACAGAAGTGAAAGCAGATGCGCGAACCTAAACTGGCACCCAAGTTGTCCAAATTCCTCAAAGGGCTCAACGAGTTCTACGTTGCGCCCTACCGCGCCACCATGGCCAAGGCGCAGCGCGAGGAGGATGACCTCTTTATGCTCCTGGTGCTCTCCGAGGCCCTTGGGGTGCCCAATCCCGTGAACTTTTACACCCTTGAGCTACTGCCTTTGGTGTATGAGGACTTCCATGCCTGGCACCGCCGGATGGGTATGGAACATTCCCCTTTGGAGAACATTTCATGCTGCTAGCACACAAGATTTCCTTCTTTGGTGGCAAAGGGGGAGTAGGGAAAACGACGTGCGCAGCCGCCGCAGCGGTACAGGCTGCCAGTGCAGGTGAGGGGCGGCGTGTGCTGCTGGTTTCCACAGACCCCGCGCACAACCTGGGGCATCTGTGGGGGATGCAGTTCACGGACACCCCGACCCTGGTGCCAGAGGTGCCGGGGTTGGAGGTGGTGGAAATTGATCCAGCCGCCGCCACAAAGGCTCACCTTCATCAGGTGGAGGCGCAACTGCGCCAAACAATGCCAGAACACCTCAAGGGGGAGATCCGCAAGCATCTTCAGCTTGCAGAAAACTCCCCTGGGGCTCATGAGGCGGCGGTGCTGGAACGTATCACGGAAATCATCGAGCAAGCCGAACATTATGACCACATAGTTTTTGATACAGCCCCCTCCGGGCACACCGTGCGCCTCATGGAGCTGCCGGAGTTGATGCAGGCGTGGACGGAGGGCCTGCTTAATCGCAGGGACCAATCGGATCGCTTTTCCCAAGTGGTTCGCGGTCTAGGCGGTGAGGTAGAGACTTCCGTAGATCGCCGTAACAACCTGATTCGGCAGACGCTGTTGCGGCGCAGGGAACGCTTTGCCGCCTTGCGCGAGGTTCTCACCGGCGATGACTGCGCCTTCTATCTGGTGCTACTGCCCGAGCGACTACCCGTGCTGGAGACCATCGAGGTGCACCGGCAGCTTGAAGCCGTTGGAATGAATGTTGCTGGGCTTGTGATAAACCGAATGGCCCCAACAAACCAAGGCAAGTTCCTTGCCGAACGTGCCGAGCGCGACCAGGCATACCTGGCAATGCTGCGCGAGGCCCTACCCGGGGTGCCCACCATGACGCGCCCCCTCATGAACACTGACGTAGTGGGCACCGAGCAACTCCGGGAGTTCTTTGCAGCTCCGTGAGGTGCAGGCGGCGTGGGCACAACGGCTGTACTCTAGTGGCTCCAGAACAATGCCCGCTCCCCAAGGTTGAGGACGCGGGCATTGTTCTTTTGTTGCTTCTGTAGCAGCGGAGTGAATGTTTTTGCGCACGCGGTCCGGGGTTGCCGCTCCGCGCCACCGATTCCAATGCCTCCCTATTGCGTGCGCAGACGATAGCGCTGTTTTGGGCTGGTCAATGGCTCTGTGCGCTCGATCGCTCCCTCGGCGACCATCTCGCTCAGGATCCGGCGAACGCCGCCCGTTGATACTCCGGCGGCAGCGGCAAGTTCTTTGCTGGTTCCCGAAGGATGGCTTGCCAAGTAGTCCAAAATCCGGGTTTTGGAGGCGCCAGGTACTGAGGCTTGGCGCTCGGCGTTGGTTGGGCTGCGGCGCTTAAACTCAAGGCGGAAAGTAGTCAAGGAATCTTGCGGACGTGGTGGTGGTAAGAGTTCACGTTCGAGCTGATCCAGAATCTCTACAAATCCTGAGCCTCGGTTTTCCGCAACAAAGCCGCCGTCTACCCCCGAGCCCGTGCCCGAGACCGACCCACCAGCCAGCCTGTTCTACTGCTCCGCATCCTCCGCTCCGGCTCCGCTTCCAGCGCCATAAAGTGCTGCGAGCGCAAGCAGGCACATTGCGGCAGCGGTGGGGGAATCGCCGACGTATTGGGCGCTCGGCCACGGCCCCCGTGCACACCACATGGCCACAATCCCCATCGACGCTACGATCAAACCGGCTGGTGTGATGAGGGTTCGCCGCAGAGCCCAACGCCGAATCCACACTGATGGGGAATCTTCCATCGGGTCGCGTCGGTACCCCCTTCCCCGCACCAACAGCGCCAGCAGCACCAGTACCGTGCCCAGCGCCAGCAGCCCGCCGCCGATCAGCCCAATCCGGTACGCCGTGTTGCCCGCGAACTCCATGCGGAACTCGCCGCTCGCCCCAGCGGGAATCACAAACCCCTGTTGAGCTGCGTTTACCTCAACAGCTTGCAGCTCGGTGTTGTCTAGGTAGCCGCGTAGGCCCTTGTTGAAGGCGCGCGTGGTGTTGAGGGTGCGCTCGCTAGCTGCGGCTGCAATGCTGGTGCCGGTGGGGCGTACCGACGGCACCTCGAAGCCCACCTCCGTATATACACCAGGCCCCAATGTGTGTGTGCCGGCGGCAAGCGTGGTGGTGCCGATGTCCATTGGGCGGGTCAGCCTGAGGGTGCGCTCGCCATGCAAGATGATTTGTTTGGTGGATGGTGGGACCACGCCGAGGTCAATAATCCGGCGTATCTCCGCGCCCTCCAGTTGCGCGTTTGTCACTCCTGCGCGCCCGTGCAGCGTGATTCGCACGGCGGTGGCGCTCGCGCCGGGCACTCGGATGCGCACGGGTGTTTTGGGTTCCATGCGGCGAGTGAGTTCCGCCTGCCCGTTGGAAATGGTGACTTCCACCGGGTTTCCTGTGGTCTCCAGCAACAGCACGGGATCCTGCACAGGCGCGTTTGGTTGCAGTTCCAGCCATTGGCCCGCACCTGTGCCCGGCGTGGGGTACCAGGCGGTTCGGCGCTGGTCATCCACGGCGGCACTCACTGACTCCTCCGGGTTTGCGCCGCCGATGCTGGTGGCGTCGGAGGCCTGGCTGCTCGCGCGCACCGTGCCGCCCACTTCCGTGACCGGAATCGGCTCAAGTGTGGTGGCGTAGTTTTTCTTTGTATTGTGCACGTCCGAAGCCTCGTCCAGGCTCGCGAGCGGCGCGGAGGTTGCCCGTTCCACGGCACCATAATTGCGCGCAATCAAAAGGGGAGTGTCTGTGAAGATCTCCGGGTTTTGTGCGCTGAGCTGGTACATGCCGCTGGGGAGTTCTGCCATGATTTCCCCGCTACCTGCCACCGCCACGGGTGGGGTGCTGGTGATCTGCATACTGTGCGGATCATCAAGCAGTACAACGCGAAGCTCCCCGAATTGCACGGCCGGCTCGTCCAAGCTCAAGTCCAGGCCCAAGCTCAAGTCCGATTCCTCCGGCATCTCCCGCACAATCACCGCCCCCACCCCCAAGCGGTCCAACGCGGCGCGGTTGAGCAGCGAATCTGGCAAGGAAATTGCGTCGAGCGCCCGAATGGCCTCAGGCGGCACCAGCGGGATCGCGTCACGCACCAACCACGGGCCGTTCAACAGCACCTGGGCGGGTTCGTCGCGGGTCCAGCCCCAGTCCTCCCTTGCAAAGCTGCGCCCCGGCCAGATCAGCGTGCGGGTATCAGGGCTTGCATTCTGGTTCACATAATCTGCGGCCGCTTGCCAATCGGCACTCAGTGCAGTCCACGTGCCCGTGGGCATCAGACGCCCCGACCAAGCCGGTGCCGTTGCCCCAAGCCCCAGCAACACGCACAGCAGCACTGCTGCTCGCTGGCGCCGGGCAGCGTCGGCACCCGCAGCACCCACCGCACCCGCAGCACCCGCAGAACCCGCAGCACGCCCCATTTCCCGCAGCCTGTGCACCGGCAGCGCCGCCACCCCCACCATGAGCGGCAGCCGAACCAGCGAATCGAATTTGTGGAGGTTGCGCAGGGCGGCGGCGGGGCCGTCGTAAAAAGAGGTGAGCAGCGGGCCGGTAGCCAGAATCAGCAGCCCCACCGCGAGCAACGAGAGCCACAGGCCGCGGTAGCGCACACGCACCAGACCAATCATGCCGAGCGTGGCAACAGCGAGCGTGAGCACCACAAACGTGGGCTCGGTTACCAGCAGATGCCCGGCCTGACGTTCCACTTCCACAAACGGCACCCAGCTTGTGGTGCCGCGCAGAATCTCCGGCAGGTTCAGCCAGCGCGTGGTCACATAGGCGGACTCGATGTATTCCAAAAACGGTGGGGCATACCTGCCCAGCACCACCAGCGGCACCAGCCACCAAAGGCTCACCAGCGCGCATCCGGCCAACCACAGCGCCAACGCCCGCGGTGCCCGGCGCCACAGTAGCAAGATTGCCGCAGGTAGGCAGGCGCTCAGGGTGGCGGTGGCGTTCACCGCGCCCATCATGGCAACAGCAAGTACCGACGCCCCCACGCGCGGCCTACGCTCCAGCAGCGGCAGCAGGGTCCACGGCACCAGCATGATCGGCCACGTCTCACTGGAAATCGTGGTCAGCGTGGAAAGCGTGCGCGGCGAAAGTGCAAACAAGGCAGCAGCGAGCACCTGCAACACCGGCGCCTGCGAGCCAATGCGCGCACGCTGCACCAGTAACAGGAACCCGGAAAAGCCCACACCCAGCACGATTGTCCACCACAGGCGCTGCGCCACCCAGTCGGGCAGCGGTTGAGTGAGCGCGAAAAATAGGCCCTGCGGGAAGAAGTACCCATAGGCCTGGTTTTGGAGTTGGCCCATGGGAAAAGCGTCCGTCCAGGCGTGTGCAGCCTGGGCCAAAAAGCCCAGCGGATCAACGCTTAAATCCAGCTTGGTATCAGCGGCTATCCTGCCTGGTTGCGGCAGGAAACACATCAGCGCGGCGCAGAGCCAGCCAATAATGTGGGGGGTTCTGGCACTAGTACTAGCGGGAGCCATACTCCGGGTCGCCCAACACGGCATTATCTGCGCTCACGGTGGAGCCACCGGCAATTTGATCATCACTTTGCAGGGCACTGATTCCCACCACAGCCACAAGCCCCAAGGCAATGCCGATTACCGCGCTGGCCAGCGTGGGACCCAGCGTACGGCGGGTCAGGGAGTCAGATTCATACGCCATGAGCACAACCCTATCAGGTGGGTGTGGTTTACTAGCTAGCAGTATGAAACACGGAGTAGCGGCAATTCTGGTGGCAGTAATTGGTACGAGCGCGGCTTGCGCGCAGCCAACACCAGAGCAGGGGGGAGCTCATGCGGCTGAGGTAGGAATGGGGACGTCGGAAGCTGCAGGCAGCGCTTCGGCGAGCTTGAGCTCCGCGCCGAGCAGCGCCGTACCAGAACCGGAACCAGTAGACATCCGCGCTACCGCGGCGAGCCTCATGGTGGTTGGTGTTGCCGATTATGCGGACGCCCTGTTTGCCCTGCGTCAAGGTGTGGGTGGCATCTTCATCCGCTCCGATTCCAACCCAGAGCTGCTCACCCAAATCCCCGCCCTTCGTGCGGAGGTGGGGCGCGATTTTGATGTTGCGATTGATTATGAAGGTGGGAGAGTACAGCGGCACTCGCACATTTTGGGGCCCATCCCTTCACCACGGGACATGGCTGCAACCATGAGCCCGGAGCAGGTGCAAGGACTTGCCTTTGATACCGGCAAACGCCTTGCGGCGCACGGCATCACCATCAACTTTGCCCCCGTAGTAGACGTGGACGGCGCCAACCTTGATGTGGTGGGTGACCGCGCCTTCTCCGATGACCCCGAGGTTGCCGCCCGCTACGCCAAAGCCTTCGCCCAAGGCATGGTGGATGCCGGCGTGCAACCGGTGTTCAAACATTTCCCAGGCCACGGCCGCGCCAACGGTGATTCCCACACCGGGGAGGTGGTCACACCGCCGCTATCCGAGCTAGAAAACTTGGACCTGCGCCCCTACACCAAAGACCTGTTCATCCCCGGTTCCGGCGTCATGATGGGGCACATGGTGGTCCCCGGCCTGGGCGATCCCACCCCATCCACCCTCAACCCCGTTGCCTACCAGCTTCTGCGTGAAGGCAAGGGTTTCGGAGGTGTGGTGTACACCGATGACCTCTCCGGAATGCGAGCGATCAGTGACATCCTGCCGGTGGAGCAGGCAGTGGTGGCCTCGCTGCGCGCCGGGGCAGACCGCGCCCTGTGGGTGAGTACCCAGGACCTCGTTCCTGCAATTGATGCGGTGGTGCGCAGCGTGGAAAGTGGTGAATACCCGTTGGAGCAGCTCGTCGCATCCGCGAAGCGTAAATAGTAACGTAGTGCGGGTGAGCAAGAGAGTGAAGTTTGCGCTGGGCCTGATTGGCGGTCTGTTTGTGATCCTCGCAGGCGTGTGGGGGATCGACGTGGCGCTGAATCAGAACAACGTCCCGCGCGGGGCAACCGTAGGCGGAGTGGAAATCGGCGGCATGACGAAAGCCGACGCCACCGCCACCCTGGAACGCGAGCTCGGCAGCCGTTCCAGCCAGCCTGTCACCGTCACCGCAGAGGCTCTCACGGCAACAATCGTCCCCGCCGCCGCAGGCATTGAGCCCAACTGGGAGGCAACCGTTGAGGGGATTGGCTCTGACGGACTGAACCCCATCACCCGCCTCATGAGCTTCTTCCGCACCTATGAGGCCGGTGTTTCCTCCGAGGTAGACCAGCCGCGCTTCGACTCCGAACTGGAACGCCTGGCCACCGAGCTCAGCCCCGCCCCAGTCAATGGTGGCGTGACGCTCACCGGAGGCACCGTGAACATTGAGCCGCAACCTTTGAACGGCCAAACCGTTGATCGCGCGCAGCTCGCTGATGTCCTCCTGCACAACTGGATTGACCCCCAGGGCGTGCGAGTGGATGCGCAGGTCAGCGAACCCGAGGTGGGGGAGGATGCGGTGAAAGCAGCGGCGGAGGGCGACGCCGCCAATGCCGTAGCGCTCCCGCTGACAGTGCACGGCCGCGACGGAGTGGACGGCATCATCGCCCCAGACCGGATGGGCGAGGTTGTGAGCTTTGTGCCCGAAGGCAACGCGCTGCGCACTGAGATCAACGTGGACCGCGCGCGGGAAATCCTCAACGAGGGCCTGGGCCAAACCGAAAGGCCAAAGCACAACGCCACCATTTCCTTTGATGGTTCCGTGACCCCCTCCAGCGACGGCGTTTCCATCCAATGGGAGGAAACCCTGGCCGGTGTGGAGCAACGCATCGTTTCCGCAAACCGGGAAGACCATGTGTTTGAGGCGGTGTACAAGGACGAACCCGCCACCTTCACCACCGAGATGGCCCAGAGTGCAACCTTTGATGAGGTGGTTGGCGAGTTCACCACCTCTGGCTACAGCGCCGCATCCGGGGTAAACATTGCAAGAGTGGCGCAAATGGTTAATGGTGCGATCGTGGCTCCCGGTGACACCTTCTCCCTCAACAGCTACACCGGCCCCCGCGGTAGCGCCCAGGGTTTTGTGGAGTCCGGCATCATCTTGAACGGCCGCGCAGACACCGCCGTGGGCGGCGGCATCAGCCAGTTCGCCACCACTTTGTACAACGCCGCCTACTTTGCAGGCATGCAAGATGTGGCGCATACGCCGCACTCCTATTACATTTCCCGCTACCCGGCGGGCCGCGAGGCAACGGTGTTCGAAGGCGCAATTGACCTGCAGTTTAAGAACACCTCCCAGTACCCGGTGCGCATCCTGGCGTCCGCTGGTGGCGGGTCCGTGACAGTTACCCTCATGGGCGTAAAAACCGTGCAGGTGGAATCCATCAATGGTGGCCGTTGGGCGTACACCAGCCCCAACACCGTCACCGTGACCGATGAAAACTGCAGCCCCTCCGGTGGCGCACAGGGCTTCACCACCTCAGACACGCGCATCATCAGGGACCTCGCTGGCAATGAGATCAGCCGGGAAACCCAAACCACGGTCTATGACCCATCGCCGATCGTGCGCTGCGCCTAACAGGGCATAGCTCCTGCATTCCATGTGGGCAAAGCGGAGGTAATCATCTCAATACCTCTGCTTTGCCTTTATTTTTGCCTTCCTGGCGCCCTCATTCGGCGTAGCATGAGCGGCAACGCGCGCAATTGAAGTACATGTGCGGGTGTGCCCATGTGTGCTTGCGCCGATCCGCTGATTGTGAAGGAGTTTCCAACATGGCTTTGCATGAATTTACTCTTGCCTCCGCGAACGGGCGCGATGACGTCTGTGCCTGGGTATATGTGCCCGTCGGAACACCCCGGGGCATTGTCCAGGTTGTCCATGGCCTCGGTGAGCACTCCCGACGCTACCTGCATCTCATCAGCACCCTGTTGGACCACGGCTTCGCAGTTGCCGCTACCGACCACGTGGGCCACGGCGCAACCGGTGCCGCGAGCGGCATTTGGCAGGACACCGGTGAAGGCGGTTGGCAGGTGTACGTAGCCGACGAGCACACCCTTGCCCAGCGCGCCCAGGAGCTGGTACCCGGTGTGCCGTTCTTCATGTACGGCCACTCTTGGGGTTCGCTCATTGCGCGTGCATACGCCCGCGCACACGGAACGACGCTCGCAGGGCTCATCCTCGGCGGTGTCCCAGCCGGGATGCAGGGCGTAGAGCAGTACCCTTTTGCTGCGGAACTCGCCGCCGCGGACCCTGCCGGCGCCGCAGGCGAGCTGGCCGGCCCAGTGTTTGCCGGCATGAATGATCGCTTTGGTGAAGGCGCCGGCCCAACTGACTGGGTGGCCGCAGACCCCGATGTTGTTGCCGACCACCTTGCGGACCCCCTGAACAACTTTGCGGCCCAGATGACGACCCGATTCCTCCGGGACTTCCTGGACATCTATGCACAGGCCAACGACCCTGGCTGGGAACAGGATCTCCCAAAGGACCTTGGGGTGCTGATCTTGGCCGGCGACCAAGACCCCGTGACCAACTACGGCGAAGGTGCATATGCCCTGGCAAACGCCCTGCGCCGGGGCGGTGTGGATGATGTGACCACCCGTGTATTCACCGGTTCGCGCCACGAGGTGCACAATGAGGCCGCCACCCGCGCGGAAGCTGAGCGCCTCATCGTGGAGTTTGTGGAGGCTAGGGCTTAGGTTTTTGTGCGTGGGGTGTGGGTTTTGTGGGCTCGTGGGTTTTGTGGATCTGGGAGCTCGCGGGTTCGCTGTGCTCGCTGAAATTGCTGCGACCAATGGCATCAGAGTTGGGCTGAAAGATTGCCCCATTGGACTTGCTTGGGAGTAATTCCCAAGTTGTTCAATGAGGATGTTCCTAAGTTGATTTGAGAAGGAGTCCAACTTGCTCGATCCATTCAAGATGTCTGACGGCAATTTGATCCCTGCCCAAGGGTTTGGGGTATTTCAAATCCCCGCAGCACAAACCGCCGAGGCAGTAGCTCAAGCAATTGAAGCTGGGTACCGGCACATTGATACCGCTCAGTCTTACTTCAATGAAGAGACTGTGGGGGAGGGGATTCGTTAGAGCGGTATTGACCGCAGTGAGCAGTTTGTTACCACAAAGGTGTGGCTAGAGAACTACGGCGAGGAAGCCGGGTATGCCAGCGCACAGGATCCAAGTCCGCCCGACCCCAACCAGCATCTCAAACATTGGCGTAGGCGTCATTGTCGAGGATTCCATGACGGGAGCGCTGTCTTATCGGTTCGTCGATAAGCCACAAACTCTGCTGTCAGGCTACTCCGATTCTGACTTCACAGCTCGCCTCATCAAAGACCTTGATCGTTGGCTCACCAAGGCATCCGACACACCAATTTCACTCGAAATTGACGAGCGGTTCGTCACCGCTGGCTTACTTGACACGATGGTGCGCCGCTGGAACAACCTTGTCACGGTCAATCACAAGCAATACGTGCCTGCCGACTCGGTCCAGGATGCTGTCGACTTGCTGTTCCAAAAGCTGATCTCCCACGGCGAAAGCGTGAACAGAGACAATCGAGTTACACAAGTTTGCCGACTGGTTCGCTTTGCCTACGAAAGCAAAGAGTCGCTTCGCGAGTTGATGGTTAAACGGCCGTTGCTCACGATTGACAACGACTTGGGAGAACGCTTCGACCTTGGCGTCATTCGCGATACCACGGTTTACGAATTGAATGAAGCATTTTCGATGCACTCAAACGACCGAAGGCAAACCGAGAATCGCATCCAGGCTTGGACCTGGAAAATGTCCACACTGCGATTATCAGGTGCGCGCCTCACACTTCCCAATGGTGATTCGTTTGAGATCGATAACCAGACCCCCATCGTGGCAACACTATGGCCGCCGGAAACGAAAGAAGAACAAAAGCTGCTTTCAACCATGAACCACCGTTGGGACGAGCTCCGCATTGACTACGTCGACGTCAACGACATCGAATCCCATGCCGAAAAGCTATCCCACTTCGCAGCGTAAAAGTTAGCCCTCCACCTGATTGATTGGCGTCGGCCAGGCGGAGGGCAGCGCTCACCACGATGCAATGAAGAACCGCTCATGTTGCGGGGCATGAGGCTGGCTCTCGTACAAACCCATGCCTACCGGCGGTAATACGGAATGCGCGCCGGAGAAGTAGATCTTCACGGCGGCCACAAACATCGGCATCGAATGCAGTGATCGGGCACCGCAGCAGTTCAGCAACGCTTACCGAGGGGATAGCGCCACCAACGCGGATCCCAACCCACACACTTGGGCCAACTCTTACAATCTGCGCCTACTCTTACAATGTAAGACTGTAGGAATTGAGTGTAAGAGTTCAAGGGGCAGCGACGTTCACCGCCGTCGAAAATAGGCACTCTAACTGCGGTTATGGGGATTGCGATTGCGCAAGCGAATTGAATGTCTATTTCCGAGATAACTTTGTATGTTTCCTTATTTGACTCGCTATCACGGGTGAATTGCCACCGCCGACGGGCAAAACATGCATCGGTTCCTCGCCGCTGGCCGACCATCAGGAACCTGCTGCGGGTGGTACCACCGTTAAGGAGGAGGCGGTGATCGTCGGTAAGCACCCGAACGGTGGCCGCACACATACGCCTCCGGGCGACAGATGACAAAACCCCCGGTAGCGGGGTTATTGGCGTGCGGGTTAGGTGGGAGGGGGATAGTGCCAGCCCCACGCCGAGGGCGATGACGCTAATGATGGTCACGATGCCCCAGGACTGCTTGATGGAGGAGGCCGATGCCCCCTTTGCGGCGCGCTTCTCTTGGTAGAACAGGTTGGCCACGGGTAGTAGGCAGCCCAGGGCGAGCAGCCAGGAGGACTCGTAGCCGCCGTCAAAAGCAATCAGGATTGAGCCGAAGCCCCCCGAACCCGGCGAAGATCACCAGGACCCACTGCCACCAGGTGATCGAGGAACTTGGCTGGCCGGTTCCGCGGACCGCGCATTGCCGACGCCCAAGAGCTGGGCGAAGAAGGTCTCGCCCGGCACGACAAGGTCCGCGACCAGTTCGATCAGCTCGTGCTGATACACCGCCTCATATGCCTTGTGGGCGCGCTCATCAAACACGGCGACGTTGAGCTGCCTCACGCCGAGGGCCTCGGTGAGCGCGCGCACGGCTACTTCCCGATCCACAGTCCGGCAGCGGGTGTTATTGCTTGGGCTCATGCTTCCAAATTTGACGCACGCATACCCGAAACCCACCCGAAACCCACAGGGAATTGGGGTTGCGGCCCCGCGATTGGGGCCTTTCGGTCGCGTGGCGGCACCGCAGCTCACGCCAACAATCACGCCTAGTGCTGCTTCTTCCCATAGCGCGTCTTGGGGTCCCCCTGACCGCCAATCATCTCCACCAAGTCGTGTTCCATGAGGAAGTTCAGGGCATACTGGACAGCGCGCGGGCTAAGCGCAGTCATTGCCGTAATTTCCCTGGCCATGAGAGGTCCCCGGTCGAGGGCATCCAGAACAAGTGGTCCATTCTTGGTCATCGGTTGTTCAGTGGCCGTGGGGGAGACAGCCATGTAATAGACTCGAGCACGTCCTTGCCCCTTGGCGAGAACCTCGGGATGCGCGCGCACTTGGTCAAGGATTCGGCCTGCTTCATCCGGAGAAAGTGAGAAGTGACTGCGAATTCGAGCCTTGTTCCACTCGTTGCCTTCCCTCATCGACGCCAGCACCGCGAGTGCTTCACTTGAGGCTTCCGGCTGGACTTCTTGATTCTGTATCCACTCGAGTTGCTCATTGTTGAGCAACGTGTGCCTAGAGATGAGAACTGTAAACGCAATCCCCTTGTCGATAAAGCGAGGAGTTCGAAGGTGAGCTGCGCGAAGAACATTGACCGCTTCAATGATTCCACCCCCTTCGCCCTCAATGACGCGGATCCCATCCGACCCGCGGGTATTCTTGCAGATTTGATACAGCACTGGATTGACGGCGCTCTTTGCTCCGGGATGGCCGAGCTGCGACTCCGTAACCCCCCAGAGACCGCCGGGGCTTGTGATAGTTAGGACATCATTTCGCAGCCTGATTTCGACCATTTTAGTATCCGTGATCGGGTCAAGATTGCGGTGGACCAGTGCGTTGGCGATGATCTCTCGGATGGCCGCCATCGGGAGTTCATCCTTGTCACGGGCATGCCCATCATCGGAGTAGACCAGGAAGGGCCGAGTGTTGCGGCGTACCCACTCTTCAGCTTGGTAGAGCAGGTCTGGAATTGGTCCGGTGAAGTGCGCAAGATCCCGGGTGCGCCTTCCCGATCCGTCAAAGGGAAGTTGGACCGCGGCGGTGATGGAAAGCTGGGGCAGTTCCCTCTGCGGTGCAATGCCGAGCGCGTAAAGACCAGCGAGTGTGATCTCACCTTCTTTGCTCGTCACCGCAGTGTTGTACAGAACCTGCTCATCGGTCCACTTTGCCGCCGTACGAGAGCGCTCGCGGCACGTCTTGATATACATTGCTACGAGTTCTGGATCGAGATCATCCAACGAAGTGCCCGCTATTACCTTTTTGTCCGGCTGGGTGCGGAGGACATGCTGGGCCTTAAGGATCTCAAGATGTTGGAGCTCTTGCTCACTGAGCTCATAATCGCCATCAGCTTGGCGGAGGTAGGCCTTGTTCTTGTAGCGTGCCGGCCGGTGGCTCAGCGGAAGCCCGAGTACCTCGGCGATAACAACGTCGCCTTCGGGAAGTGAGAGGGAATGAAAGTCGACGTGAAGCGGAGGCTCAATGCAATCGCGAGCAAGGCTTGCTAGGCCAGCCTCGAAATCCGCCACCTGACCGCTGATCCCAACGATTGAGAAGTTGTCCCGTTCAGCGACTCCGATGATTATCGTGCCCCCATCCGGCATGTTGCCGAAGGCTGCGAGGGTATCCCCCAATTCTGGTAGCCCGTTGTGCCCAGACTTGACTTCAACATCCGTCTTATCGCCCCCGCGTGCGCGTAGCTCTTCAAGGGTTTGGTGAAGCCTTTTTGGATTCCAAGTCACACACTCACACTAACTCTTACAATGTATGAGTGCAAGAGTAAGTGTAAGAGTGTAGGAGTAAGTGTAAGAGTTGGTCTGCGAAGCGCGCTCGGGCCACTCGTAAAATGGCACTCTAGCTGCGATGATCGGAGAATTGATCACAGGCGCGCGATATGTCTTTTATCACTCAATGAACGCGCATAAATGCTAGTGAATCAAGGTGAATACTGTATATTCCGTTGTCCCGCCCACCATCGCGGGCCGATTCTCACCGCCGCCGCGCACAGGTCAGTACCGCACAGACTTTGGCCGATTAGCCCATTACGTTGTGAGCAGTTCCAAACCAGGGAACCGAACACTCATCACCGCTTCCCCTTCACGAGAAGCACGTTATGTTTAGTTCCGTTCCCCACGCCTTTGAACATCCAAGGCAAAGGAACTAGTCGCTGGCTTCGGTATGGCCTATTTCTGTCCCTGTCTGGAAATGATCCGGGGGCGGGGCGGGGTCAGCCGCGGGCTAGTTCCTAGCTTCCCGATGCCGCCCAATCAGTACGGCACCCGATGCCAGCAGGGCGAGTGCCACCAGCAGCACGCCACCCACACTCGCGCCGGTCCGGGCCAGGTGTGGTTGCGAGACCGGCTGCGACGGGGGAACACCACCGGTCGGGGGCGCTGCGGGTGGGGTCACCGGTGGCGTGCCAGGTGGTGGGGCTACCGGTGGCGTGCCAGGTGGTGGGGCTACCGGTGGCGTGCTCGGCGGTGGGGTCACCGGTGGCGTGCTCGGCGGGGTTGTTGGCGGCGTATCCGGATTGTTCACCACCCGCACCTCCAGCGCCTGAGCGCGATTCGCAGCCGTGCGCGGCGCCACCTCCACCTTGGTCCACACATCTTCAGGCAGCGTAAAACCCTCCGGAGCCTTCGTCTCCTTCAGCCAGTACTCACCCGGCGTTAGCAAGTAGCTTCCACGGGTTCCCTCGGCTGGCTTGGCCAGGGTGATCACACCGTTGTTGTCGGCGAAGGGCATCGCCTTGATCTTGTCGTCCGTGAGCAACTCAGCCGGGTCCGCCTCGCCGGACAGCGTGACTGTGCCGTCAGCACCCGTGGTGAACGTCTCGTCGATCGACGGTTCTACTGCATCCCGGGAGGCGAACATCTGGAATTGGGCCCCGGGCAGCTTCTTGCCCTCATCGGTGTCGTCGGTCTTCGTTACCTTCAAATCAGCCGGAATCGGGCGGATCATGCGGTAGTAATGCTTGGTATCCAGGATCTGGTTATCCGGCGCCACCTCGGGGTTCAGCAGGTAAGAGGTGGTAAACGGATCCTTTGGCAAGTCGGTGGCTGTCAGGATATAGCCCTCCGGTACCGTGGAGATCTGCGCATCCCACGTCTCTTGGGACTGCACGGGTTCGAAGGCCGGGTAGCGCAGGTCGATGTGCCGGTCACGCATGCGCTCGCCGCGGGCACAGGTTTCCGCGAACGTTGGGTTGCCTTCCGCACACAGCCCAGCCCTGAAGCCGGCCAGCGGGAAAGTCTTTGCGGCCTCAACGATGCCGTCCTCTCGCACGTTCTCAATCGGGCCGTAAGCCGGCCACTCGTGGGCGTCGCGGGTTAAGAACTGCCTGTCGAATTCCTTCAGCCCCTCCAGCGGCGTGTACAGATCGTCGCGCTTCTGGGTGCGCGTGTGGAAGCCCGCCTGCGCCGGATCGGCCGCCGGGTACTTCTTGTCTAGGCGCTCCACGATGGGGTCGCCGGCCGGATCGGTCAGGGAATATCCCATCGCCTGGCGGTAGTTCTTTTCGTACACCGGGTGGACGACCACGTTGGCGTAAGGCTTGATCGTATCGCGGGAAACAAACGCGGAGACCGAGTTTCCGCCGACCGTGCCGGAGGCCTGGCGGTACTGCAGCAAAATGAACTTGTTGTGTTCCGGCACGGTGGCCGAGTACGTCATCACGTACTGCTTGTTCAGGTTGGAACTATCGGCGTTGCGCTCCCAGAAGTAGAAGCAATCGGACCCCTGATCCGTGTTGGAGCATTTATCTCCAAAGGAGCCATTGCCAGTGACGGTTTTACCGTCCAGCTTCAGGTCCCGGATGCCGATGTCCTCGTACGGCCCCACCTCGGTCTCCCCGGTTGCGGGGTCAGTGACGATGGTGCGCGAGTACAAGGTTGGGGAGATCCACGCTCGGCGAATGCCAGTTAGGCGGAAGTTCGGGTCGAAGGGCTGCGGGTCCAACTTGTCCTCGAAGGCAGTCACGGTCAGCAGACTCGCACGGTACAGGATATCGCCCGGCTCGGCGTTCATCGCTGCCGCCTGGCCATCGTAGTGGGAAGGCACGAGCAACTTAACTTCGCCGGTTTTAGGGTTTTCCCGCAGGTTCCACGTCACCTGGTAGCCAAATTGGCGCCCCTCGGCGAGAATCTGTGGCTGGGTTAGCGATGTATACAGTTCGCTTTGCAAAAGGTTGCGCACCGGCTCCGGGGTGGCCGGATCGGCAATCGCGGCCTGAACCTGCTTGTGCACACGGTCAAGAGTGCGGGTGAGGTTTACCACCCGGCCATCGCGTAAGGGAACCAGGATGTCCCGGTTGTTATCCGGGCGCAGCCTCTCGCGAATCTCGGGTGCGTAGTCGGCGGAATAGTCCTTGCCGTCATCGAAGATGACGTCCGTGACATCGCCGGGGTAGGGGTTGGCCGCGGTCGCCTCAACCGAGTTCGGGTAGGCCAGGATCGGCCCGGCGGCAGTGGCGCTATCGGTTGGTTCGGTAGCCGGCTGCGCGGTCGCCACGGTGGCACCACCCAGCATCACGCTCAGCGCCAGGGCGCTCGTGGCTATCCAGTGGGATGAGGTTCGGAAAATTCTCACTACTTCTACTCTCAAAAGACTTGTCAGTGTGGGGTAGCCTAAGCATGAGGTCCACTTGGTTGAAGAGTTGACCGTGTTTTTCTTGTTTCCATTGGTCCGCGTATTGCCGTGGGATGAGGTAGCCCAGGGAAGAGTGCGGATGGAAGTTATTGTAGCGTCGTGACCACTGATGAACGAGTAGCCGGGCCTGCTCATCACCCCATGCGTCGCCTGCCACCTGTTCAACGTGCTTCGCTACTACCCAGCTAGGTCAAGATCTGAGCGGTGGTCGGCCCTGATTCTCTGAGTTCGCGAGTCATATCAAGCTTGCGAACAATCTGATCAGAAGGGTGTTCACTAAACTCCTTCACCATTGATCCATTCTCCCCACCCACCTGGCAGGGCATCAACGGACAGCACTCAAGTCACCTGGGCCTAAACACCTGAGGCACTCCACCATCGACCTATCTGACTGTTCCGCCTAGCCGAGCCCGCCTCACTTGAGGGCGGGCATTTTCATGCCCAGAGTTAGCTGTTGCTCAACTCTCCAACGCTCTGACCAGGGAAAACGTAAACTAGCCAACGCTCGCCGAAAATTAGACCCCCCAAGGGCATACTCGCCAAACGTAACCCCAGCCTTATCAAATCCGAGGTCATAGTGGAGCCGATGACGGTGTCTGAAGTCATGACATAGTTGACACGGCGTTCCTGGGACTTTAATCGTGATGGGTGATAGGTCAGTCGAGACATCGTTGACAACCGCGCTCTTTGGAAGGCACTGGTGGACGAGACCAGTGAGGCGAGCGAGACAGAGTCGGAGCAGGCCAAGAGCAAGTGGTCTCGCTTGGAGGCTCTCGTCGGCGCGGAAGCGCGGCTGGATGCGATTGCCGCCGACATCGTCGCCCACTGGGAGAAGCGCCGTTCCTCCATGGCCGGCAAGGCGATGATCGTGACGATGAGCCGGCGTATTGCCGTCGCTCTGTACAACAAGATCACAGTCCTGCGCCCCGAATGGCACTCTGATGAGATCGACAAAGGCCGTATCAAGGTCGTGATGACAGGCTCTGCTGCTGACCCCGCCGAGTTCCAACCGCACATCCACTCCAAGGATGAACGGCGTGACCTCAAGCTCCGCGCGAAGAACCCTGATGACGAGCTGGAGATCGTGATCGTGCGCTACATGTGGCTCACCGGCTTTGACGCGCCCTCCTTGCACACCATGTACGTGGACAAGCCGATGCAGGGCGCGGGTCTCATGCAGGCCATCGCTCGGGTCAACCGGCGCTTCAAGGACAAGCCCGGTGGACTCATCGTCGACTACATCGGCCTGTTCGCCTCCCTCCAGCAGGCACTGAGCGTGTACTCACCCTCAGACCGTGAACAGTCGGGCGTGCCCATCCAAGAGCTCGTAGACGTCATGCTGGAAAAGCATGACGTGGTACGCGGCATGCTCCACGGCGTCACCTTCGATTCCTCCCCGGACCTGCCAGCCAAGGAGCGTCTGGCACAGTACGCCGCCGTGCTTGACCACGTGCTCTCTGCCCCGGACCTCACCGCCAGGTACAACGACCTAGTGCTCGCACTGGCAAAGGCTTTCGCGCTCGTGGCCTCACGCCCCGAGGCTGAGGCCATCCGCAACGACGTCCGCCTGTTCACCGATGTGCGTGCCGCAGTACTGAAGATCCTCAACCCCGACTCAGGTGAATCACGGCGAGGGGGCAGCAACCTCGATACCGTCCTCGGGCAGATGCTCAATGACGCGGTCACAGCAGACCAGGTCATTGACGTCTTCCATTTCGCTGGCATGGAATCCCCGGAACTGTCCCTGCTCTCCGATGAGTTCTTGGACTCGATCGCAGAGTCCAAGACTCCTAACCTTCAGCTGGGACTGCTGAGGCGACTGCTGGGGGACCAGATTCGCACTGTCAGCAGGAAGAACCTGGTCAAGGGCCGCAAGTTCTCCGAGATGCTTAATGACGCGTTGGCCCGCTACACGAACCGGTCTCTCACCACGGCAGAGATCATCGCTGAGCTGGTCAACCTGGCCAAGGAGATGCGGGCGGACAAAGAACGCGCCCAGAAGCTGGGGCTGAGCGAGGCGGAGATCGCCCTCTACGACGCCATCATCCAGAACGACTCGGCCATCCTCGAAATGGGCGATGACACCCTCAAGACCATCGCTCGGGAACTGGTGGCCACGATCCGCTCATCGGCCACCTTGGACTGGACGGTCAAAGAATCAGTGCGGGCTCGCATGCGTTCGCGCATCAAACGACTGCTCGCCAAGTACAAGTACCCGCCGGACAAGCGTGAGCAAGCCGTGCAGCTTGTGATCGAACAAGCCGAACATCTAGCTTCTGAGGACCGCGACTAAGTGTGAACGTGGCCCTTCTGTGTTTGTGGTGGAGAGGACACGTTCACCGTCGTACCTTTCGACGCTTGTTCGATACCTTTTGACGCAAGCCCCATACTTTTTGACGCGGGGCTGAACCTTTTGACGCTAGGCCATAATTTTTGACGCTTCCTGCCTTGACGCACCGAGCGAGCCTCTGAGACACCCCTCCGAGGCTCTGATCCACCCCGGTGGGGAGCCACTCCACAGCGCAACGCACCCAGCCCAACACCCTGAAAACCGCTGCAGAACAACAAAAACGCCACCCCGGACGCTTCTCGTCCAAGCCAGGACTCTTTGTGTCCAGAGTGACGTTCTAATGGAGCCGATGACGGGAATCGAACCCGCGCCGCCTGCTTGGGAAGCAGGAGTTCTACCATTGAACTACATCGGCATGGCAACAATTCTGAAGCCGCGATCAAGCTTAGCACGGTTGTTGTTACACTTGTGAACGTGCTGTATTCAGACCGCGATATTCGCCAAGCCATTGATGCCAATGAGCTCGTGATTGAGCCTTACGATCCCGCCCTCATCCAGCCTTCCAGCGTGGATGTGCGGATGGATCGTTTCTTCCGGGTGTTCAACAACTCTCGGTACACCCACATTGATCCGAAGCTGCAGCAAGACGAGCTGACGAGCCTGGTGGAAGTGGAAGAGGGCGAGCCGTTTGTGCTGCACCCTGGTGAGTTTGTGCTGGGTTCCACCCTGGAGAAGTTCACGTTGCCGCCGCATATGGCTGGCCGTCTGGAGGGGAAGTCGTCGTTAGGGCGCCTTGGCCTGCTCACGCACTCTACGGCGGGCTTCATTGATCCAGGGTTCTCGGGGTACATCACCTTGGAGCTTTCCAATGTGGCTAATCTGCCAATCACACTGTGGCCTGGCATGAAGGTGGGGCAGTTGGCCCTGTTTAAGATGACTTCGCCGGCGGAAACGCCTTATGGTTCTGGGGCATTGGGTTCGAAGTACCAGGGGCAGCGCGGCCCTACGCCGTCCAAGGCATATTTGAATTTCCGGTAGTTTTGGCTTCTGTTTCGCCTCTGTTCATGTGAGGCCTTTAGTTGTTGTAACTATGCGAATGACCGTGATTGGCACCGGTTATCTCGGTGCAACCCATGCAGCATGTATGGCGGAACTTGGGCACGAAGTGCTGGGGATTGACGTAGACGAACACAAAATTGCCCAGCTTGCCAAGGGGGAGGTGCCGTTCTACGAACCTGGTTTGCCGGAGGTACTCAGCAGAGGCCGGGAGGCCGGACGCCTTGCGTTCAGCACGGATTTTGCGCAGGCGGCGCAGTTCGCAAACGTGCACTTCCTGGGTGTGGGAACCCCGCAGCAAAAAGGTTCATACGCTGCGGATTTGCGCTATGTGCGCTCTGCGGTTGAGCAGTTGGTGCCGCACCTTGAGGGCCACCATGTGATCTTGGGGAAGTCTACGGTGCCCGTCGGTACTGCCGCCGAACTTCAGGAACTGGCGGATTCTTTAGCCCGGCCAGGGGCGAGCGTGGAGATTGCGTGGAACCCTGAGTTTCTCCGTGAGGGCTACGCGGTGAAAGACACCATCACCCCGGACCGCATTATGCTCGGTGTGCGCCCTGGCGGCATAGCGGAGCAGGTGGCGCGGGAAGTGTACGCCACCCCACTTGAGCAGGGGATTCCTTTCCTGGTTTCCAATTTGGCCACGGCTGAGCTGGTGAAAGTTTCTGCCAACGCGTTCCTGGCCACCAAGATTTCCTTCATCAATGCGGTCAGTGAGGTGTGCGAGGCAGCGGGTGCCGACGTCACCCAGGTGGCGCGTGCCATCGGCTACGACGATCGCATTGGCCACAAGTTCCTGGGCGCCGGATTGGGCTTTGGCGGCGGCTGCCTCCCCAAAGACATCCGCGCATACATAGCCCGCGCCGGTGAGCTGGGCGCCACTGAGGCCTTGACCTTCCTCCGGGAGGTGGACGCCATCAACATGCGCCGCCGCGAGCACATGGTGAATCTGGCAAAACGTGCCGTAGGTGGCCACTTGATTGGTGCCTCCATCACGGTGCTGGGATGCGCGTTTAAGCCAAACTCGGACGATGTGCGCGATTCCCCCGCCCTCAACGTGGCGGGTCAACTCTCCCTCAAGGGTGCCCAGGTAACGGTGTTTGACCCCCAAGCAATGGACAACGCCCGGAAAATCTTCCCCACCCTGCACTACGCTGAATCCGCCGAGGCAGCACTCCAGGGTGCTGACCTGGTGATTCTTGCCACTGAGTGGGATGAGTTCGTGCAGCTGGATCCCACACAGGTCCGCGGCTGGGTGCGCACCCCAGTGCTGATCGACGGCCGCAACGCCCTAGACTCCTCCCGCTGGGCAGAAGCGGGCTGGGATTACAAGGCGTTGGGTCGCACCTTTTAACCCCTGCTGCGGTGCCTCCCCCTAGCAGTCTTGGGGTGTGGGACGCTGGGGGCGTCGGTACGCGTTGCGCGTTCTGGCACCGTGAATGCCGCCAAGGCAGTGGCCAGCGGTACCGCCAATGTGAGGGCCAGTGCGCCGATCCCTGAGCGGAGGAGTTCGGTGGACATGATGTCGCTGGTCAATGTTTGGCCGAGGGGGCGGTCCGCGATGCTAAGCAGCAGCAACATTGGAAGAGATGCGCCGGTGTAAGTGAGAACCAGGGTGTAGACCATTGAGGAGATGTGGTCGCGCCCCACGGACATCGCACCGCGGAACAGTTCGGTGGGGGTGGCGTGGGGGTCGCGTTCGGCGAGTTCGGCAACGGTGGAGGCTTGGGCGATGGTGACGTCGTTCATCACCCCCAACGCGCCGATGATGAATCCACAGAGCATCAAGCCGGTAATGGACACATCCGGCAAATAGAGCAGCAGTTGGAGGTTGTCCTCATCAGCGAGGCCACGCAGGTGCGTGCTGTCAATGGCCAGATGAGCCAACACCGCTGCCACACCAAGAGCCATCAGTGTGCCACCCAAGGCACTCCATGCTTTCCACGTCAGCCCATGTACAAGCGGCACCGCCACCGTGAGGATCAGCGCGCCACCCACAATGGCTATGGCCAGCGGGGAAGTGCCCCGCACAATCGCAGGCAGTACAAACACCGCCACGATGGCCAAGGTCACCGCCAGGCCGACCAGCGCCCGCACCCCGCGCCACAGCGCAAACACCACCAGGGCCGCCGCAATCAGTGCACCCCACATCAGCAACACTGAGGTTCGCTCGTAATCCGCAAATGCGTAGCGTGTGCTGCCATCCTCGGCGCTACCCACCAGCATCTTGATTGAGTCCCCCACCTGCAGGTCCGGTTCGCCGGGTTGGGAGTGATTGATGATGAGAGTGCGTGTTTCCGGGGCGATCTCCACGATGTTCCACGTGCATTCGGTACCTGCACCCGGACTTACTTTGGGTGAGGTGCTAAAGGTACTCCCGGCGGCATCGGAATTGCACGCGCCAGGCGTTACCGCCACCACCTCTCCCTGCACCTGTTCTTGGCCCAGGGAGAAAGTCTGCGCAAAGTTTGGGCTCACATTCGGCTCACCGCGCGGCCACAACAGGAAGGTGCCAACCACGGTAGCCAGCGCGCTGAGCAGTAGAAACGCTGCGAGGATTCTGCGGCTTAGCATAGGAATTACTGCTTGTAGCTGCTAAGGAAGTTCCCCAAGCGCTCGATGGCATCTTCCAGTTGGCGGGCCCACGGCAGCGTGACCACGCGGAAGTGATCCGGTTTTGGCCAGTTGAAGCCGGAACCGTGCACCATGAGGATCTTCTCTGCGCGCAGGAGGTCCAGCATGAGCTGGGAGTCATCGTGAATGTCGTAATAGTTGAGGTCCAACTTGGGGAAAGCGTAGAGCGCACCCATGGGCTTGACGCAGCTCACGCCGGGGATCTCATTGAGCTTTTCCCAGGTGACGTTGCGCTGCTTGAGTAGGCGCCCGCCATCGCGGGTGAGCTCGTAGATGGACTGGCGCCCACCGAGTGCCACCTGAATGGCGTGCTGTGCCGGTACGTTTGCGCAAAGGCGAGTGCCGGCGAGCAGGTCCAGGCCCTGGATGAAGCCCTTGGCGTACTGCTTTGGGCCGGTGACAACCATCCACCCAGCGCGGTAGCCGGCCACGCGGTAGGCCTTGGATAGGCCGTTGTAGGTGATGCACAAAAGGTCCGGTGCCAGGGAGGCGATGTTGATGTGTTCGGCATCGTCATACAAGATGCGGTCATAGATCTCATCAGCCAGGATCAACAGGTCATGCTCGCGGGCAATGTCTACAATCTCCTGCAGCACCTTGCGGGAGTACACCGCACCCGTTGGGTTGTTGGGGTTGATCACCACAATGGCTTTGGTTTTTTCCGTGACCTTGGAGCGGATGTCCTCAATGGAGGGGTTCCAATTGTCCTCCTCATCGCAGAGGTAGTGCACGGGCTTGCCGCCGGCCAGGGAGGTAGCGGCGGTCCACAGCGGGTAGTCCGGTGCGGGGATCAGCACTTCATCACCGTTGTTGAGCAGCGCTTGGGTGGTCATAGAGATCAACTCGGAGACGCCGTTGCCCAGGTAGACGTCGTCAACGTCGAACTGCGGGAAGCCTTCAATCACCTCATAGCGGGTCACAATCGCGCGGCGCGCAGGGATAATGCCCTTGGAGGTGGAGTACCCCTGGGAGGTGGGGAGGGCCGCAATCATGTCTCGCATGATCACGTCTGGGGCATCGAAGCCAAACAGGGCAGGGTTGCCGGTGTTGAGTTTGAGGATGCTGTGCCCGTCAAGCTCAAGGCGCTCAGCTTCCTCCGCCACGGGGCCACGGATTTCATACAGGACGTCTTTCATCTTCTCCGATTGATCGAAGATCCGACGGCTCCTGCGGGCCTGCTGGCGTGTTGGCTTCTGCTGCTTTTTCTCAGTCACCCCGCCAATTCTAGCGTCCGCGCTTGTGCTTTAGCGCTTAAAGCGTTTCAGCAGATCGTTGGTGATCTCCAACGCGGTGTTGTTCAGCTCTGCAGCCCGTTGCTGACGGATGGCTTTTTGCTCTGCGCGCTGCTGCACGAACACCGCCTGGCTGGCCATGAGTTGGCGCTGCTGCATCATGCGCAGTTCCCGCATGCGTTCACGTTCCAGAGCGCGGGCACTTGGGGTGTACCAGTTGTCTGGCCCCACTTTCATCACGTAGAGAAGGATGAACACAATGGGGATGAGGGCCATCAGTGATGGAAACAGGATTCCTGCTTGGGGAATCGTGGAAAAAGCAATACTGCCCGCAAAGGCACCCACGGTGGTCAGCCCCATGATGCCTGCGCGGGTATGACGCCCGCGTTGGCGCAGCTCCTCAATTTCCCCAGCGGTGTAAGCGCGCCCTGCCTCCCCGAGCCGCGCGATGCCGTTTGGCAGGTCCTGGAACAGCACCTGTAGATCTGAGCGCATGACGGCGCTGGTGGCGTCGGTAAGCCTGCGTTCGTACTCCTCCATGGAGAGCCGCCCCTGGGCAAAGTGCGCCCCCAGATCGTTGATCGCTTGCTCGCGTTCGGTGTCACTGATCCGGAAGTCTGGGGAGTAGGGGGAGGTCATGGTTTCAAGATTTTAGTGGAGAATTGGCCGTGAGGGGAGGGCCCAGGAAATTCACAGCTCATTCACCGGCAGGCAACTTCCCGGCCTCATTGCTTCTGGAACGGCTGCGTAGTGTGCACACTTGTGACCACTTACGTGCTTGATACCTCCGTGTTGTTGTCCGACCCTTGGGCGTTTACCAAGTTTGCCGAGCACCCGGTGGTGCTGCCGCTGGTGGTGATCAACGAGCTTGAGGCTAAGCGCCACCACCCCGAACTCGGCTGGTTTGCCCGCGAAACGCTGCGTCACCTGGAGGAACTTCGCGTGGAACATGGCACGTTGCACCAGCCGGTGCCTGCGAACAACCAGCAAGGCACGGTACGGGTGGAGCTGAACAACCAAAACATGGAGGTGCTGCCCTCCGCGATGCGCGAACCCTCCGGCGACCACCGCATCCTCGCCTGCGCCCTCGGCATTGAGGACGCGGTGCTGGTGACCAAGGACATCCCGCTGCGCGTGAAAGCCGGCGCCGTGGGCCTGCCCGCTGAGGATTACCGCGCCCAAGATGTGCAATTCAGCGGCTACAGCGGCTTTGTGGAAGAACCCACCGACCCCGCCACGCTCCCCATCCACTGCGGCCTCAAGCTTTCCGACGGCACCTTGGCCCGTGTGGGGCACGGCGGTAGTGTGCGGCCGGTGCCGAACAAAGAAGTGTTTGGCGTTTGGGGGCGTTCCGATGAGCAACGCATTGCCATTGACCTGCTCACCGATGAGCAAGTGGGGATCGTGTCTATCGGCGGGCCGGCGGGTACTGGAAAGTCCGCACTCGCGCTGTGCGCCGGCCTGGACGCCGTATTGGAACAGCGCACACAGCGGCGCATTGTGGTGTTCCGCCCGCTCTACGCGGTAGGCGGCCAAGACTTGGGCTATCTGCCCGGCAGTGAATCGGAGAAGATGGCGCCCTGGTCCCAGGCGGTTTACGACACTCTGGAGGGCATAGTGAGTGACAACGTGATCGCCGAGGTGGAACAGCGCGGCCTTCTGGAAGTTCTGCCACTAACCCACATCCGCGGACGCTCCCTGCATGACAGCTTTGTGATCGTGGACGAGGCCCAATCTCTTGAGCGAACCGTCCTTCTCACCGTGCTTTCGCGCCTCGGCCGAGGCTCCCGCGTGGTGCTCACCCACGACGTCGCCCAGCGCGACAACCTCCGCGTAGGCCGCCACGACGGCATCCAAGCCGTCATCGAAAAACTCAAAGGCAACCCCCTCTTTGCCCACATCAACCTCCGCCATTCTGAACGCTCCGCCATCGCGGAGCTTGTGACCAGCATGTTGATGGAATAGAAGCTCGGTTACTAGAGGGGTGCTGGTGACGGTTCCGGTGCCGGTGCGCCTTTAGGGTGTGGCTTCCGGCTTAGGTGGTGCGATCGGTGCCTGTGCAGGTGCCGACGCCCCAGGTGCCGGTGGCACACCCGGAGCCGGAGGAGCCGGGGGAGCCGGGGGAGCTGGTGGTGTGGCTGGCGCTGGTGGCACAGGTACTGAAACAGAAGGTGCGGCGGGGGCTGCTGGAGCTGAAGGCACTGGTGGCACGGCCGGAACTGCAGGCGCCGGAGAAGACGGAGGTGCTGGAGGTACTGGCGGTGCAGATACTGTGGGCGCGCCAGGTACTGAGATTGCCGGTGGAGTAGGTGGCGCCGGTGGTGCTGCCGGTGTTGGTTGGCTGGCCGGGGCCGGTGGCGCCGTGGGAGCTGCTGGTGGAGCCGGTGGGGTCGGTACAGAAACAGCTGGAGCAACCGGAGCTACCGGGGCTACCGGGGCTGCCGGAGCGGCAGGAGCTGGGGGAGCGGCGGGTACTTGTGGTGCTGCGGCTGGGGCAGGAGGCGCGGTAACAACCGGAGGTATCGGCACAGTCGGGCTAGCGGGAGCTGAAGGAGCTGCGGGAGCTGGAGGAGCGGGCACTGCCGGTGCGGCTGGCGCAGCAGGCGCTGGTACAGAAGGAACCGACACGACTGGAGCTACTGGAGCTACCGGAGCAGCAGGTGCAGCAGGCGCTGGTACAGAAGGAACTGACACGGCCGGAGCTACCGGAGCTACTGGTGGTACAGGAGCAGCAGGCGCTGCGGGCGCAGGTGGTGCCGTCGGCTTCGCTCCTGCTACCGCTGCCGGCGAAGTAGCGCCGGCTCCGCCCGCTGAATCCTGACCGATGCCCTTTTTGGTGCCCTTCTCCTGTGTAGGCCCGGTGGGTAGGGCGTGGCGGATGGGTTCGTCAAGGTAGGAGGGGGTGCGTGGGGTGGGGAGGGTGCCGTCGGTGGTGAGGATGGAGTCGCGGAGCATCTGTGCAACGTCCTTGACCTGCGGTGTGGCGTCGGAACTCGTGCCGGCACCAGCCGCTTTCACGCCGCCGGCCATCATGCTGTTGCAGAATGGGCAGCCCACGGCGATTTCGGCGGCGCCGGTGCCAATGGCTTCAGCTGCGCGATTCTCATTGATGCGCGTGCCCAGGTTTTCCTCCATGAACATGCGTGCACCGCCTGCGCCACAGCAGAAACCTTCATTGCGGTTGCGTGGCATCTCGATGAGTGCACCGGTGCCTGCGGCGGCCTCGATGAGTTCGCGTGGTGGATCAAACACCTTATTGTGACGGCCCAGGAAGCAGGGGTCATGGTAGGTGATTGGCCTGCGATTTTCGGGGCCGCGGGGGACGGGCGTGAGCAGGCCGTCGCGGACCAGGCGGTTCAGGAGCTGGGTGTGGTGGAAGACGTCGTAGTGCCCGTCAAAGTCGGGGTACTCGTTGCGCAGCGTGTTGAAGCAGTGCGGGCAGGTGGTAATGATCTTGCGCTGCCCCTTGGGGTGCTGGGCAAAGGCCTCGTCAAGGGTTGCCACGTTTTCCGCGGCCAACATTTGGAAGAGGAACTCGTTGCCAGCGCGGCGGGCGGGGTCACCGGTGCAGGTTTCACCCTTGGAGAGCACAGCAAACTTCACGCCCGCGGTGTGTAGTAACTCCACTACCGCGCGGCTGGTGCGGCGGCCGGCGTCGTCAAAAGCGCCTGCGCAGCCCACCCAGAACAGGTACTCAAAGTCACCGTCGCCAACCTCCGGGACCTCAATGCCGTCGCGGCGAGCCTCCTCGATCCAAGAAGCGCGTTCCGCCTGGTTGCGGCCCCAAGGGTTGCCCTTGACCTCAAGGTTTTTGAACAGGCTCCCCAGCTCGCCGGGGAACTCGGATTCGGTGAGCACCTGGTAGCGGCGCATGTTGGCAACGTGGTCAATATGCTCAATGTCCACCGGGCACTGCTCCACGCAGGCGCCGCAGTTAGTGCAGGACCACAGGGCGTCCTCATTGGTGACGAGCTTGCTGCCCTCGGGGTCCAAAAGGACGTCGCGCAGGTCCGTAACCAGCAGCTTGGGGCTTAGCGGCTTTTCCGTGTGCCACGCGGGGCACTGGTCCTGGCAGCGGCCACACTCGGTACAGGTTGCGGTGTCCAGCAGCATCTTCCACGGCGCGTGCTCACGCAGGCCGACGCCCAACACATCCTCATCATCCACCGTCTCCAAGGTGAGTTCGCGCCCCTTGGACACCATGGGCGTGAGCTTACCCAGGGCCTTTTCGCCCGTTGGGTTGCGTTGGAAGAAGAGGTTGAAAAACGCCAGGATGCGGTGCCAGGCCACTCCCCAGGTGATGCGGCGGCCCACCACCGCGAGCCACAGCATGCCGGTGAGCAGCTTGACCAGTGCGAACACGCTCACCATCACAGAGCTTGCCGGCAGCAGTGCCGCAAGGTGAATGGTGAGGAAATCTGTGACCGGGGAGCCGTGGCCAAAGGTGGCAATCTTGCCTGCCTTCACGGCCAGCATGCCAAGCGCCTCAAGAAGCACCACGGCTTCCACAAAGTAGGCGGCGCGGGCGTTCGAGCCGTAGAAACGAGACACCCGATCCTTCCCGCCACTTACCAGGCGCACCGCGATGAGGAACAAAATACCCAGCGTGGTGCCCACGGCGAGCACTTCCTCAAGGAAGTGGTACACACCCCAGTCTTTGAGCAGCGGCCAGCCGCCGGCGGGGTTGAACGTTTGAATATAGGCCTCAAACCACACCACCACGCCGAGCAAGAACCCCAGCATCACAAACCAGTGCGCCACGGCAACAGCGGGTTTGCGCATCAGTTCCGTGTGGAAGAAGGCCTCCTTCAGCGTCTGCGCGCCGCGGCGCAGCGGGCGGTTGGTGCGCCCCGGTGAGGGCTCACCCGCAGCGATAGTCCGGTAGAGCTTCAAACAGGCGCTGAGGAAGATCCACCACGCGGGCAGGGAGAGTACAAGGCCGATGGTGCCAATGAGATATTCAACGGGCATGGGTATTAGTAGACACTAGAAGCACACCGGAGCGCCATGCGCCGTGGCCACGAACTCTTCCCACTGAGCCAGGGTGCGGTCGCTGGGAATGTCCAGCGTGCCGATCCAAGGCGTGAAGGGGACGCCGCGCTCCCGGAGAAAGGTGTGGAAATCCGGCAGAGGGCGAGAGGTGGCAGCAAGAGCCTTTTCGACGTCACGCTCGCTGGTGAGCACTGCATCAAACGCCGCTTCGAGTTCCTGGGGACTGAGTGAAACGTTGCCGGTCACACGGATTTTACGAGCGAGTGGGTGGCTGGTGCGCAGTGCTGCGATTCCTACGGGTGCTGGAAGGGAGTCGATTAGTTCCACCTCAATGGTGGGGTTGCAGCGCATGATCAGATCCAAGGTGTAAAGGCCGCGGGCGTTTGCGCCAACGATTGCTATGCGGGGTGCTTTGCGAGGCATGTGCATCCTTTCCTTGATCCAATTACTAGACTGAGCTGTCTGTGAGTATAGAACCAAGCAGTCTGTAGTGGGGAGAAGGATCATGGTTTATGCTGGTCACTGGCTCGTGAATATGAATAAAATTCTAGACCGAGCTGTACAGTTGCGGGAATTTTGAGGAGGAACTCGTGGACCACATGGACGATCAGCGCGGGGCGCTGAGCAAACTCCTCTTTCCCAAAGGCAGTGACCCCGACCCCCGCTTCACCCTAGCCAACGAGCGCACCTTCCTGGCGTGGATCCGTACCGCATTGGCCCTTCTCGCAGGCGGGATTGCCGCCGATGCCTTTGCCGCCCCACTGGCGCAGGAAGGGGTAAGACAGTGGGAAATCCTTGCTTTGGTGTTACCCATTTTCGGTTTCCTGGTGGCCGCTTCGGCGCTGATCAGGTGGGTGCGGGTGGAACGTGCGATGCGCGAGGGCCGCTCTTTGCCCGTGCCTGGGGGCGCTGTGCTCGTCGGCACCGCTGTGCTCGTGGCCGCCGTAATTCTCTGGAGTGTTGGTGCGGGCGCCGCATGATGATCCCGGCAGGCAGCCTGAGCGCACGCTGCTCGCCTGGGATCGCACGCTGCTTGCACTGATCACACTCGCGCTGTTGCACCTGCGTTTTGGTGCAGCATCCTGGGTGTTTGGGGTGCTCACACTCGCGATGCTGCTGCCTGTGGCGCTTACCTGGATGCGCCGCTACCTGCGGCAATCACGTGGGATCTTGAGCGGGCGCTACGAGCCGGCGGCGGAGCTGGTGTGTTTCAGCGCGCTGGCAACGTGCGGCTTGTGCGTGGTTGTTGCGCTTGGGTGAGGGTTGGGTTGGGTTGGAGGGGCTCACTGCATGCCTTACCTTGGTTCCGATCAACCCCAACCGACTCGTTGCGGGCGCAGAAATCATTGCACCCGAGGGCCCGCATATGCGACTACACACCCCGCATAACAAACCCCAAACCCCCTGAGTGAAAAGACACTATCGGAAACTCACTCAGGCGCTACCATTTCAAACTTCTCAACATTCAGAGCAAAATCAAGTTGGCTCAATCTTGCATCAATGATTTCCGCACTCAATTGAGCCAACTCGGGTCTCATGAGGAACTGAGGTCACTCGACACTTTGCCGCCCTTGCCCAAGCGTGGTTACTAAAATTGCAAGGCTACGCGCTGACAAAATTGAAAAAGTTTCCCTCTGCCCCTTTTCCGGGGTTGCCGGAATCAAGCTCTCGCTCCTATGCTCAAACCTGCAGTGGCGGCGTTGAAACACACGTACCGCGCTAATTCCGGCGGCTGGATCACTTCTTGTGATCTGGCCGCTGAGCTTTTCAAAGGACCCTCCATCTGGCAGACGCCACGCAAGACCAGGTGAAGGGACAACGCCCAGCCCCAGCCTTTATCGCCAGAACCACGCACTCACTTTGGGCTGTTCGCCATCCCAGACAGCAAAGTCATGGTCGTATTCGAGCAACCCAACAAACATCGGACGCCTCACCACCGCCGTTGCCTGCGATGCTGGTGTGACGGTTCGCTATCTTCCGGACCTGGCCATGCGGCAGCGATCGCGAATACATGCCGTTGCCCTGGCACGCCGAAGGCTCAACGTCCTATTTGCCATGATGCGCAACAACGGGTGCTACCAGGAGAAAGTATCACTCCACATCAACGTGGTCTAGAACACTAGACCCCAGCCGGCTGGTAAACGCCAGCCGGCTACTTGGCACCTCCGACACAGCAATCAACCCTGCGGGGCAATCACCCTAGATGCCTGCCCCACTGAGTCGACAACGCGAACGAGAACCCCCCCAATGAACTGCTTAGCTGCGGGAGTGCTCCACCATGTCAGCCCACTCCACAACCTTCTTGCGCTCGCGGCCCTCGGCCTCGCCGAAGGCGCGCTCGGCGGCGTCGAGTTGGTGCCAGCCTTCCCAGGTGGTGTATTCCACGCCGCGCTCGGTGAGCAAGGTGGTGATGTCGCCGTCCTTGCCTGGGGTGAGGCGGCCCTCGGCGGCGTCGCGCAAGAGCATGTCCGTGGTTTCCTTGGCGTCGGACTTGGTGTTGCCAATCAGGCCAACTGGGCCACGCTTGATCCAGCCGGTGGCGTACAGGCCTGGGACGATGTTGCCTGCTTCGTCCAGCACGTGGCCGCCGTCGTTGGGGATCACGGCGCGCTCTTGGTCAAATGGGACGTTATCCACGGCGTCGGAGCGGTAGCCCACGGCGCGGTAAATTGCCTGCACTGGCCAGTCGGTGAACTTGCCGGTGCCGCGCACGCCGCCGTTGCCGTCCAGCTCCGTGCGTTCGGTGCGAAGGCCCACAACCTTGCCGTCCTTGCCCAAGATCTCCACTGGGTTTTCAAACATGTGGATCTGCAAGGTGTGCGGTGCTTCCTTGGGTTCGCGGATGGCGTACTGTTCCAGGATCTGGCACACCAGGTCCTGGGACTTGGAGTCGCGGCGGGCCTGCTCGGAGGCGGCGTCGTAGTCAATATCCTCTGGGTCCACCACAACATTGATGTTTGGTGAGTGGTCCAGCTCCTTGAGCTCCTGCGGAGTGAACTTTGCCTGTGCTGGGCCGCGGCGGCCGAACACGTGGACCTCCTCGGCCTGGTTCTGCTTCAGGGACTCGTACACATTGTCCGGGATTTCGGTGACCAGCAGCTCGTCGCCGGTCTTGGCCAAAATGCGGGCCACGTCAAGGCCCACGTTGCCCACACCAATCACGGCTACCTGCTTGGCGCTGAGGTCCCAGGAGCGTTCAAAGCGTGGGTTGCCGTCGTAGAAGCCCACGAACTCGGCTGCACCGAAGTTACCCTCAAGGTCGGAGCCTGGGATGTTCAGGTCGCGGTCTGCAACTGCGCCGGTGGCAAAGACCACAGCGTCATAGTGATCAAGGAGTTCTTCCACCGTAAGGTGCGTGCCAATGTGGATGTTGCCCAGCAGGCGGATGTTAGGGGTGTCCAGCACGCGGTGCAGAGAGGTGATGATGCCCTTGATGCGTGGGTGGTCAGGGGCCACGCCGTAGCGGATCAGGCCAAATGGGGCTGGCATCTGCTCGATGAGGTCAATGTGGATCTCGCCCGCGGCGTTCTTTGCCAGCAGGTCAGAGGCGTAAATACCGGCGGGGCCGGCGCCAATCACGGCAACCTTCAAGGGTGCATTCATTTCTTGGAACTCCATTTCCGTTCATAGACCAAGTGGTCTAAAAGCTAGGTGGAAAAAATCTTCCTTGCAAACTTTTCTACCATTTTTATTCACATTTGTACGCGCGCAAGCTGTATAAATGGGGAGTAGACCGGTGGGTCTAATTGCATAGACCGCTCGGTGCAGATAGGTTTTGCAGAAGTTTGGTGGTGAGTGATTCCACAACCAAAATCGGCAAGTTGGTGACGTCGGTACGCAACCGCTGCCACCACGAGCAACTACACACCCAGTATCCAGCAAGGAGCGCCATGTCAGCCCCAACCCGCGCACGCAAGCCGGAAGGCCAGTGGAAAATTGACGGCACCGAGCCGCTGAACGCTGATGAGCGTATCAAACAGGAAGACGACGGCCTCTCTGCCCGCCAGCGAGTGATTGATATTTACTCCAAGCAGGGCTTCGCCTCCATCCCGGCGGAGGACCTGGCGCCAAGGTTCAAGTGGCTGGGCCTCTACACCCAGCGCCGCCAAGATCTGGGCGGAGAGCTCACCGGGCAGTTGGAAAACTCCGAGCTCCAAGATGAGTACTTCATGCTCCGCGTGCGCTTTGATGGCGGGCGCGTCACCCCAGAGCAACTCCGTGTGGTTGGCGAGATCTCCCGCGATTACGCGCGCTCCACCGCGGACTTCACTGACCGCCAAAACATTCAGCTCCACTGGATCCGCATTGAAGATGTGCCCACCATTTGGGAAAAGCTGGAGGCAGTGGGCCTTTCCACCCTCATGGGCTGCGGCGACGTACCCCGCGTGATCCTGGGTTCCCCCGTGGCGGGTATCGCGGCAGATGAAATCATTGACGCCACCCCCGCCATCGAGGAAATCGTGGAGAACTACCTCATGCGTGAGGAGTTCGTGAATCTGCCGCGCAAGTTTAAGTCGGCAATCTCGGGCAACGCCCGCCAGGACATCACCCACGAGATCCAGGACATCGCCTTCATTGGCGTGGAGCACCCCGAGCACGGCCCCGGCTTTGAATGCTTTGTGGGCGGCGGCCTGTCCACCAACCCTATGCTCTCCCAGTCCCTGGGCGCGTGGGTGCCAATCGAGCGCGTTCCCGAAGTCTGGGCCGGCGTAGCAGGGCTGTTCCGTGATTATGGCTTCCGCCGCCTGCGCAACCGCGCGCGCCTGAAGTTCCTGGTGGCGCAGTGGGGGATTGAGAAGTTCCGCGAGGTCCTGGAAACGGAATACCTCACAGCGCCGCTTATCGACGGCCCCAGCGCCCCAATCAACCCAGGCTCCAGGGATCACCTGGGAGTACACCCCCAAAAAGACGGCAATTTTTACGTTGGCGTGAAGCCCACCGTGGGCCATGCAACCGGCGAGCAGCTCATTGAGATCGCCCAGGTAGTGGAAGACTTCGGCCTGACCCGCCTGCGTACCACCCCAGACAAGGAGCTGCTGTTCCTGGACGTGCCAGAAGATCAGATCGAGCCGCTCTCCGCAGCTTTGGACGCCACCGGCCTGTATTCCAAGCCCAGCGAGTTCCGCCGCGGCATCATCTCCTGCACTGGCCTGGAGTTCTGCAAGCTCGCACACGTGACCACCAAGGCTCGGGCCATCGAGCTGGTGGATGACCTTGAGGCGCGCCTGGGGGACCTGGACGTGCCGCTGAAGATTTCCCTCAACGGCTGCCCCAACGCCTGCGCCCGCTCCCAGGTGGCGGACATCGGCCTCAAGGGCCAGACCGTGACCGATGAGGATGGCAACCGCGTGGAAGGCTTCCAGGTGCACCTGGGCGGCGCGCTTGGCCTCAACCCGGACTTTGGCCGCAAGCTGCGCGGACACAAGGTGACCAGCGTGGAAGTTGGGGACTACGTGGTTCGCCTGGTGGAAAAGTACAAACAGCAGCGCACCGAAGGTGAGCAGTTCCGTGAGTGGGTCCTGCGCGCGGATGAGGCTGACCTGCAGTGAGCATGCGCCGCAAACCCAACCCCAACCGGAACCACCCCGAGTACTGCCCGTACTGCGCAGGTACGCAACTGTTCCCGGATGAAGAAACCGAATTCGCCTGGAACTGTCAGGATTGCCTACGCGTATTCTCTGTGATGTTTCACGGGCAGGATGACCCTAAGCACAGACCAGCCCCGTCGGCGTCGGCAAGCGACGCACTCAAAGCCTCCCTAGGAGCGAAGCGATGAACCTACTGACCAGCGGAAACTACCGCGACCCAGCGATCAGCCCCGAGGGGCCACGCAGCTCGGAGCCGCTTGACCCCGCCGTCGCTGCGCGCAACGCCGAGCTCGTGGAACAGTGGGCCGGCAAGCTCTACGATGCCTCCGCGCAGGACATCCTCGAGTGGGCCCACGAGTACGCGCCGGGCAAGCTCGTGGTCACGCTTTCCATGGAAAACACCGTGCTTGCGGAGCTCGCCGCCCGCCACCTGCCGGACTCTGACTTCCTCTTCTTGGACACTGAGTTCCACTTCCCCGAAACCATGGACGTAGCCGCCCAAGTGGAGCAGCGCTACCCACAGCAACTGGTCCGCGCCAAGGCCCTGCTCAGCCGCGAAGAGCAAGACAAGGTTTACGGCCCCGCGCTGTACAGCCGCAACAACACCGCCTGCTGCCGCATGCGCAAGGTTGAACCGCTCGCCGTTGCCCTGAGCCCCTACGCAGGCTGGGTGACGGGGCTTCGCCGTGCCGACGGCCCCACGCGCGCCACAGCCCCAGCGCTGAGCTTGGATGCAACGGGCAGGCTCAAGATTTCCCCCATCATCACTTGGACGCTGGAGGAAACCGATGAGTTCATTGAGCGCGAGCAGCTCATCATCCACCCGCTGACCAAACAGGGCTACCCATCTATTGGCTGCGCCACCTGCACCCTGCCAGTGGAGGAGGGGCAAGATCCGCGCGCAGGCCGCTGGGCCGGCAGCACCAAGACCGAGTGTGGGTTGCATACTTAGGTTTTTGGCCTGATTGGTTTTGCCTGTTCGCCTGAATTGCCGCCTATTTTGCGCTCTGCACACCCATAAGGAAACACTTTCACATGAATCACACCCCACTTTCCCCGCACCTCAAGGAACTGGAAAACGAGTCTATTCACATCCTGCGTGAGGTAGCCGGCCAGTTTGATAAGGTTGCGCTGCTGTTCTCCGGCGGCAAAGACTCCGTTGTTGTGTTTGAGCTGGCCCGCCGCGCTTTTGCTCCTGCGGCGGTGCCGTTTGAACTGCTGCATGTGGACACTGGCCACAACTTCCCCGAGGTGCTTGAGTTCCGCGACAACCTGGTAGCGGAAACCGGCGCCCGCCTGCGTGTGGCCAAGGTCCAGGACTGGATTGACCGCGGCGAGCTGCAGGAGCGTCCCGACGGCACCCGCAACCCACTCCAGACCGTGCCGTTGGTGGAAACCATCGCTGAGCAGGGCTACAACGCCGTGCTCGGTGGTGCGCGCCGCGATGAAGAGCGCGCCCGCGCAAAGGAGCGCGTGTTCTCCGTGCGTGATTCCTTTGGTGGCTGGGATCCCCGACGTCAACGCCCCGAGTTGTGGAACCTCTACAACGGTGGTCACCTGCCGGGTGAAAACATCCGCGTGTTCCCCATCTCCAACTGGACGGAGGCGGACATTTGGGAGTACATCGGCGCGCGCGGCATCAAGCTGCCAGCAATCTACTTTGCGCATGAGCGTGAAGTGTTTGAGCGCGACGGCATGTGGCTGACCCCAGGCGAATGGGGCGGACCAACTGACCGCGAGGAACTGGTGACCAAGCAAGTGCGCTACCGCACGGTGGGCGATATGTCTTGCACCGGCGCAGTCCTTTCCTCCGCCACCACCATTGACCAGGTGATCGCTGAGATCTCCACCTCTACTTTGACCGAGCGCGGCGCAACCCGCGCAGATGATCGCCTGAGCGAATCCGCGATGGAAGACCGCAAGAAGGAAGGCTACTTCTGATGACCGCCGAGACTCAGCAATTGAACCAGGACCAGCAAACTGCAACGCAACGCCTTGCCCAGCGTGAGACTTTGCGTCTGTGCACCGCCGGCAGCGTGGATGACGGCAAATCCACCTTCGTGGGCCGCCTGCTGCATGACACCAAGAGCGTGCTGGCAGACCAACTCGCCTCCGTGGAGCGCACCTCCCAGGACCGCGGCTTTGACGGCCTGGACCTTTCCTTGCTGGTAGACGGCCTGCGAGCCGAGCGCGAGCAGGGCATCACCATCGACGTTGCCTACCGCTACTTTGCCACCGACCGCCGCACCTTCATCCTGGCGGACACCCCAGGTCACGTGCAGTACACCCGCAACACGGTCACCGGCGTTTCCACCTCCCAGGTAGTGGTGTTGCTGATCGACGCCCGCCACGGCGTAGTAGAACAGACCCGCCGCCACCTCACCGTTGCAGCCCTACTGGGTGTTCGCACCGTGATCCTTGCCGTGAACAAGATCGACTTGGTGGATTACTCCGAGGAGACATTCCGCGCTATCGAGGCTGAGTTCAACACCATTGCCGCCGGCTTGGGGATTGACGCTACCCATGTGGTGCCAATTTCTGCGCTGAAGGGTGACAACGTGGTGGAGCCGAGCGAGAACATGCCGTGGTACACCGGTTCCACCGTGTTGGAATTGCTGGAAACTGTTGAGGTTTCCCATGGCCGTGCCCACGAGCTGGATTTCCGTTTGCCGATTCAATACGTGATCCGCGAGCACGCCACCGATTACCGCGGCTACGCAGGCCTGGTCACCGCTGGTTCCGTTGAGGTTGGTCAGACGGTGTACCTGCCACATGGTCGTAGCACCAAAGTGGTGGGCATTGACACCGCCGATGGTGAGGTTTCCCAAGCTCAAGCTGGTGATTCCGTGGTGCTTCGCCTGGCCGAGGAAATTGACCTCGCCCGCGGGGACCTGATTGCCGGTCCAAAGCGCCCGGAAGACGTGCGTTCCTTCGATGCCACCGTGGTGGGCCTCACCGAGCGCAACATCACCCCAGGGCTTATGGTAAAGATCCGCTACGGAACCTCCTTGCTTAAGGGCCGCATTGCAGAGGTGTCCCGTGTGCTGGACATCGACGGCGTAGCGGACAACGAGACACCGGAGAGCTTTGGCCTCAACGACATTGCCCATGTGCGCATTGACTTGGCCCAAGAGCTGCCGGTGGAGGACTACGCGGCGCGTGGCGCTGTGGGCTCCTTCCTCGTGATCGACCAAGCCAGCGGCAACACCCTGGCAGCCGGCCTCGTGGGTAAACGCCTGCGCTAAATGACCGCGCTAATCCTGCTCTCCCACGGCTCCCGACACCCCCACGCGGATGCCGGGGTTGAGGCGCTCGCCGCCGCCGTGGAGGAACCAGCATTCGTTGCACACCTGGACTTCTCCGGCCAGGACCTGCAGCACACCGCGGGACTTGTGCACGAGGCGGGGCACCGCGAAGCCATTGTGGTGCCGCTGCTGTTTACGCACGCGTTCCATGCGCGTTTCGACGTCCCCAGGGTGGTCCGTGAAGCCGAGGAAGCACTGGGCCTTGCGCTGCATATCAGCGCGGGCTTGGGCACTGGTGTTGAGCTTGCGGAGGTTCTGCGCCCAACGCTGTCCCCGGAACCGGGTGTGCTGAATGTGCTGTATTCGGTGGGTTCCAGCGTGGAGGAAGCCAACCAGGCGGTGGATGCGTTGGCTTCGAGCCTTGGTATGGAATCCGTGGCGGCCACCCGGGGTGGTGTGGCAGCCCTGGAGGCGCTACGTGCTCAACATGGTTCCCTCCATGTGGTTCCGCTGTTTGTGACCCACGGTCTGCTACTCGACCAGGTGATACACGCAGAGCTGGAGGGGGTCACGGTAGGCGAGCCGCTCGGGGCACGGCTCGCCCCCGTGGTGGAGCAACGCTACCGCGAATGTCTAGCAGGGTTGCGTGAGCGGTGAACGCTCGCTGCCGAATGGCTGTTAGTTTGAGGCTTTTCCTCCTAGTTACCTAAGGGCCGTCTCGCGGTAAATGACTTTCAGGTTCTCCAGCTCAACCTGTCCAGCCAAGGCATTCAGTAAGCACGAAACCCCTCCGCTGTTGGGAGTCAATCGGTGGCCCAACAGTGGAGGGGTGTTCAGTGGTGAAGGCGGCAGCTGCGGCAGCTCAAGCGCGGTTTACTTATCTCCGGCCGAATCCTCCGCCGCGGCCTCAGTAGAGCTCAATGGCTTACTTTCCGCCACCACGTTGGTGTTCTTCTGCTTGCGCAAGCTCAGTTTGTTGAGGCGTTCCATGAAGGAACCCCACGCCTCCTGGGGAGTGGTCTGTGGGCCACCCACGCCGTTGGTGGCCATCTCAATGTCATCCAAGGTGATCTCGCCAGCGCGCAGACCCACCAGCTCAGAGTGGTAACGGATCAACACGGCGATGGTGGCGGCAACCGGCACAGCGAGGAAGGCACCGATGATGCCGAACAAGGCGGAACCTACCGTCACGGAAAGCAGCACCACTGCGGCATGGAGGTTCATGGCACGCGACTGCAAAATTGGCTGCAGCACGTTGCCTTCGATCTGCTGCACCAAAATGATCAAACCAAGTACCAACAATGCGTTGGTCAAGCCATTGCTCACCAATGCCACCACCACGGCAATAGTGCCTGCGGTGAACGCACCGATGATCGGGATGAAGCCACCAAAGAAGGTGAGTACGGCAATCGCCAGGGCCAAAGGTACGTTCAGCACCACCAAGCCAATGCCGATGAACACAGCGTCCACCAAGGAAACAATCGCCTGAGTACGGATGAATCCACCCAGGGTGTTCCACACACGGGTTAGGGCCTCAGAAAGGTGCCAACCAACGTTCGGGCCGGTCATGCGGCGCACCATTGGGAGGAACTTGGTGCCGTCTTTCAGGAAGAAGAAGGTGAGCACCAGCACCAGCACCATAGTCACCACAATGGAACCAGCAACGGACACACCAGAGAACACGCTGGAGGCAATGTTGGAGGACTGTCCCTGCACCCAAGCGCGGGCCTGATCCAGGTACTGGTCAAACGTGCTGGTGTCCAGGTTCAGTGGCGGGCCCTGCAGCCATTGCAGAATACGGTTGATGCCCTCGCTCGCACGGTTGATGAGGTCCTGTGACTGCGAAGCCACGCTCGGCGCAATAGCCGAAACAACGCCCGCGATGAGCGCAAAAAACGCAACAATCACAATGATCACCGCAAGCGCCGGTGGCACCTTTCGCGCGCGCAGCCACGCCACCGGCGGCCACAGCACGGTGGCCACCAAAATAGCCAACATCACTGGCAGCAGGCCCACCCAAATGGCGGCGAGCCCACGCCAAAGAATTACGGAGGCAATGACCACGATGATGAAACGCAGCGCCCAACCAGCAGCCCAGCGGGCGTCCTGACCGAGCACGTCAGCGCGGTCCCGGCGTGGGGTAGTCAGGTGGTCTTCCTCATGCGGCTTGGCGGCCAGCGGCTCGGAGGCCTCCACGGCACGGTCTAACAAATTGGAGAGGTCTTTGGGGTCGTTCATGTTGTTCATCGCGCTTAATCATGCCACACGGGCCCTAATTGGCCAACGGAGCTGCATAAATAGAAAACGCCCCACAGGAACTCCGGTGTCCCATGGGGCGGTTGTGAGCGCAGCGGCTACACGTTCTCAGGCGCAAGCTCCGGGGAGATCACACCAAAGCGGTGGCGGGTTGCCGTCACGGTCTGCTCCAGCAAGAACGGGAGCAGCTCACGGCGGCCGTCGGCAAGGACCTCCTGATCCAGGATTACCGAGCCAGACTGTGCAGCAGCAGCGTAGAGCGCCTCGTCTACCTCGCCAATCGTGCGGACACGGGTGGATGTCTGCTTTTCGACGTGCGCGGCGAAGTCAGCGTCCCCGATCGCCTCAACGCCGGCCACCGCGGCAATTTCCTCGGCGGCGCTGAAGCGTACAGGGGAGCCTGTGAGAGCGGCAGCCAGCTTCAGGCGCAGCAGGTCACGCTCCTTGTAGCCCGCGCCGACGCGAACCTCCAGTGCCTGCAGGAGTGGGCGGTAGCGGAACACGTTGGACTCGCTGACCAAACCGGTGCGGTCGTGTTCAATGCCGAACTCCTCGTTCCAAGCAGCCGCATCCAGGTAGGCAGCCTTGCGCAGCCAGGCGCTGTCTGCGTCGGAAAGCTCCACCTCACGCAGGGCACGGGTGATCTCTGGGCGTAGGGAAGCGGTTGGGACGGAATCCAGGTTGCCCTCAGCCCATGTACCCTGCTGCGCAACGTAGTTCGGGCCGCCAGCCTTGGCGCCGGAACCGATGGAGGAATCCTTCCAGCCGCCAAAGGACTGCCGTTCCACGATCGCGCCGGTGATGCCGCGGTTGATGTAGGCGTTGCCCACCTCAACATGCTCGCGCCAGTACGTGATCTCCTCTGGATCGAGCGTGTGGATGCCGCCGGTGAGACCGTAGCCGGTGGAGTTTTGCCACTCGATGGCTTCCTCCAGGGTGTCCGCGCGCATGATGCCGAGAACTGGGCCGAAGCACTCGTTGGTGTGGTACCAAGAACCGGGCTTTACGCCGTCGCGCACGCCGGGGCTCCACAAGGTGCCTTCGTCGTTGAGCTGACGCGGCTGGATGAGCCACTTTTCGCCTGGTTCGAGCTGAGTCAGGCCCCGCTTGAGCTTCTCACCTGGGGCTTCGATGATGCCGTTCATGGTGGTGGAGATGTCTGAGCCAGGGCCCACCTTGAGGGTGCGCACCGCGTCCAGCAACTGGTTAATGAAGCGCTCCGAGGTTCCCACGGAACCCACCAGGATCACCAAGGAGGCGGCGGAACACTTCTGACCGGCGTGGCCAAATGCAGACTTGTACACGTCAGCCACGGCCAGATCCGGGTCAGCCGCAGGAGTCACAATGATGGCATTCTTGCCGGAAGTCTCCGCGTTGAGCACCATCTTTGGCTTCCAGGAACGGAACAGGCGAGCGGTATCGGAAGCGCCAGTGAGGATCACGGAGTCCACATCCTCATGAGACACCAGACGCTTACCGGCCTCTGCCTCATCAGCGTTGACCAACTGCACCAGGTCAGGGTTGTGGCCTGCTTCCTTGAGACCAGCGCGGATGACGTCCACGGCAACCTCAGCCACCCGCACCACCTGGGGAGCAGGCTTGATGATCACAGCCGCACCCGCCGCGAGTGCGGAGAACACGCCACCCACTGGGATCGCCATTGGGAAGTTCCAAGGAGGCGTGATCAGCACAACCTTGTATGGGGTGAACTTGGAGCGTGCCTTATCCAGCTCGCGGGCAGACTGGGCGTAGTACATGGCAAAGTCGATGCCTTCGGAAAGCTCAGGATCAGCCTCGGCCACAGTCTTACCGGACTCATGCACCATCACGTTCATCAGCTCGCCGCGGTGGTCCGCCAGCTTGTTAGCAATCGCCTCGAGTGCCTGCGCGCGCTCTTCGCCGGTGGTTGCGCCCCACTCAGTACCCAGCTCGCGGGCCTTCGCCACGAACTCGTCGATCTGCGCTGGGTCCGTGATCTCAGGGGAAACGCGCTCACCTGGGTCGGCGGCCAGTACTTTCAGCGCCCAGTCGCGGTTTTGTTGCAGAGATGGGTCGGTGTCTGGCTCGCCGGCAAAGTGGCTGGTGGTCGCGTGGCTTTGGATGCCGGACTCATTGTTCCGGTCCTGCTTACGGTTTGGCCCCGCCACAGTTGTCCAACGGTTTTCCACAGCAGTGCGGAATGCCTGCTCCTGAGACTCCAATGGGGTGAGGTGATCCGGACCCTCAACCTCAGGAGCAAACAGCGCGTGCAGGAAGTTCTGCTTTTCTCCGTTTTCCTCCAGGCGGCGCACCAGGTAAGAAACGGCAACGTCAAAGTCCTCAGCGTGGACCACTGGGGTGTACAGGATCAGCCCACCCACAACCTTTTGCACAGCACGGGACTGTGCAGGTGCCATGCCCTGCAGCATCTCAATGTCCAACTGGTGCGCTACGCCGCGCCGGGTTGCCAGCTCGTGAGCAAGAGCCACGGTGTAGAGGTTGTGGGAAGCCACGCCAATGCGCACGTTGTCTGCGTGCTCTGGCTGCAGGATGTAGTCCATCAGGCGGTAGTAGTTCGCATCAACGTCCGCCTTGTTGGAGTAGGTGGCCAGCGCCCAGTCGTGCATCTCCGCATCCACACGCTCCATAGAGAGGTTTGCACCCTTGACCAGGCGAATCTTGATTGGTGCGCCACCTGCTGCGCGGCGCTCCTTGGCGAACTCCGCCAGCTCAACCAGGGCGTCGAAGGTGTCCGGCAGGTAGGCCTGCAGCACAATACCCACCTGCAGATCCAGGAACTCATCTTCAATCATGAGCTCCTTGAACAAGCGAATGGTCAGCGTGAGGTCTTTGTATTCCTCCATGTCCATATTGATGAAGGCGTGTGGGCTGCGCTTCTTGGCCTCGCGGTACAGCGGGCGCAGACGATCCTTCAGGCGCTCGGTGTTGCCCTCAATGTCCCAAGGGTTGAGCTGTGCACACACCGAGGAAGCCTTGATGGAAACATAGGTCACACGTGGGTTTTGCAGCAGTTGGCGGGTGCGCTCAAGGCGGGACTTCGCCTCGTCATCACCCAACACTGCCTCACCGAGCAGGTTCAGATTGAGCTGGAAGCCCTCACGCTTTGCCTCATCGAGCTTGGCGTTGAGCGCCTTGCCTTCGGCGTCTAGGACAAGGTGGCCCACCATCTGGCGCATGCGCTTGCGCGCAAGAGGCATCACGACGCCCGGCAGCACCGGCGCGGCGAGGGAACCAGCGGTGACCAGGCCCTTGTCTACCAGGCCGATGAAGTCAGGCAGCACGGAGTGCTTGGAGAATGGGGAGGCGAGGTTGGCGAGCTCCTTCGCCGCCACCTTGTTGTCTTCTGGACGGGCAACCTTATCCACAAAACCCATGGTGAAGGCAATGCCATCCTTATCCCGAACCAGTGCGGCGAGCTGCTCGGTGTTCTTCGCTTCCTTCTTGGAAGCTGCGTTGTCCGTCTCAGCGAGCCAATCGTGCGCACGGGCAATGGCTGCGGAAAGCACCTCCTCCACGTCAGCGCTATTGGCAAGCGGAGTGTGGGATGCGGAATTGGTTTGGCCCTTTTGGGATTGTGGGCTCTGTGGGTTCTGTGGGGTGTGAGCATTCATGGGGAACTCCTTGGGAAAAAACTTCAATGAAAGGGGTTGCCGCGGGGGATAGGAGAGCTGCAGCAAATGTGGGCAGCGCTGCGTAAGGCGTGCCAGAAGGGCCACCTAAGGTGGTGAACATGAGCGTGCAGTGACGAGCAGCAAGAGGTACTGCCTGATTTGCTGCTTCGTTTGCTTCCTGAATGGCTGCCTGGATTTTGGCTGCGCTCGAACATGCCGCCGCGGCTCCGCGCTCTACCGGATGTTGCCCATCGGCAATGCCGATGGGCACTCATGGACACGGTGGCGAGGAGTGATGGGGAGTTCTTTACAGCACCGGTGGGCGGTCAGAGACGTGCCGGGTGCTGGAGCGGAAGAGGTGCAATACCGTCTGCCTTTCCAGGGAAGTTATTGAGTGAAAAACCGTTGAGGTTGAGCGAAAGTATAGAGCCAAAATCTCAAAAGAAACAAGGATAAATTCGGTCATATGATAGGTGAGTGATCACACACTTTATTTGGCCAGTTCACGAGGGTTTTACTCACCCTTATGGGGGTGGTTGAATATTGCCCCCGTTCGGCTTCCCTGCATTTGATCCAGGACCCCTGCTGCAGCTCCTCTCTGCGGAGCGCTGCCGGAACCGGGGATTACCTCCGTTTTAGGTAGGGCCTGTAATTTTTTTCTTCCTCGCCGAGCAGGATTTGTGTAGGTCGGTTAAGGTCACTGGCTAATGGCAGGAGGCAGGGCATTGTCTCGCATTTAATTTGGGGAAAGTTGTGAAAACGATGGTGAAATATCGACGCCTTTTAGCGTTTTTGTCTGTGGTGTTTTGAAGTGTCCCGGGTTTTGTTCCGTTTGAGTAGATGGGAAAATCTGGAACATGCCAAAGAAGTTTGATCAGGATGCGAAGGACCGTGTGGTCCGCTTGGTTGAGGATCGTATTCTGGCGGAGAATCT
>NZ_JANIKJ010000039.1:0-1691 GCF_024580965.1 Corynebacterium kozikiae | reverse complement strand
GAAGCCAGCGACTAGTTCCACTGTCCTTTCGGATGGCGGGAACGGACATAAACATAGCCCGCCCAATCGGGTGGACAGGCTATGTATCTTCGGTGCCCTGGGGTGGAACTGCTAACAACGTAATGGGCACATGCTTTTGCACCGCATTGTTTTGGAAATGGTTGCTAATGATGATGGCGACATGATCGTTGAGGTAGAAACGCAGGGCGAGCCACCGTTTGTCGTAGCCCTGGGCATGCTTGATATTTCTCGCGATGAACTGTATCGACGAATTGAAGATGATTAGCGTCGCCTAGATGGTAGGTTCCCCGGTCCGAGTCCGGGCGACGCACTCACCCCGCGTACCTTGTGGTGGCGGGGTTTTGTTATGTCCACACCACGATGGCCCAGCAGGTCACACTTTGGATGAAGCACCCGCCACCACGACCGAAGGCTCTGGTGACGCACGTGCGCCGCAGAACGCCCAGGAGGTGGCTGCGAATGAGAAGCCGGAGATGACCATCGACGACTATAAGGGCGTGCTCGCTAAGGTTCGGGCCGAAGCGGCCGCGTCACGGGTTGAGTTGCAGGAACTTCGGCCGATTGCTGAAAAGTTCAGGGAAACCCAAGACGCCGAGAAGACTGAACTGCAGCGGGCGCAGGAGGCCCTGGAGGCTGAACGTGCACGTGTCGGCCAGTTCGAGATTCAACTCAAGCGCGCCCAGGCTCTCGCCAAGTACGGCATTTCTGAGGATAATGCCGATTTTCCCGGTAGCGACCCGGAGAAGTTTGAGGCGAATGCGCAGCGTATCGGCACTCTTCAGGTGGAGGCAGCGAAGAAGGCTGCGCCGCCGTCTGACTATCCGGTGGAGGATTTGAAGCCCGGCGCTTCAACATCCCAGCCCGAAAAGGATTTCATTTATCCATCGCACTGGCTAGACAAAGGGGCGGTTCTCAAACAATTAGGCGGTAATAAATGGCTTCTACCATTGTTCACTGCACCCCTGCACAGAAAACCCGACTGTGAAGGCTGCTGAGGCGATTTCTGTGGGGTCTTTTGTTGAGATTTCAGGCAAGACTGATGGGCGCAACCCGGTTGTCAAGCCAGCGACTGCTGGTTCCGTGCCCGTCGGTGTTGTTGCCCATAATGTGGCGAAGTATGCGCATGTGATGGTTTACCGCGCAGGCCACATTGTGGATGTTGTTGCAAGCGGTTCAATTGCTGCTGGTGATCCCGTTAAGGCGGTTGCGTCTGACAAGGCGGCAAAGAGGGGCGGATCTGCTCCAGTTGTAGGAATTGCTGTTACTGCGTCGGCCAATGAGCGTGAGTCTGTGGCGCTGAAGTAAGAAAGAGAGGGTCTTACGAAATGACTGATTTTCCTTTTCCGCTGGCACCCGCCTCGGTTAATGCTGATGGCACAATTTCTACGTAAGCCGCTTATAACTCACGGATATCGCTCGAGCCGCGCCCCCAAATCCCACGACAATTCCACGACATGCGCACAATAAATGAACACAAAGGTTCGAGGATGGTCCGTAGGAGTGCTTTTGAGTACGAACTGATAGTCCTGCAAAGTAGATTTCTCTGAATCGGCCTGAGTTTTTCGGAGACTACAGGTAAAAGCCTTACTGGGCTTTTCGGGTGGTGTTGAATTCCTCGTAGTCCTGCTCGTATTCGATCGGGGGAACGTCACCGATCGACGAGTGCAGAC
>NZ_JANIKJ010000038.1:0-1701 GCF_024580965.1 Corynebacterium kozikiae | reverse complement strand
TGTTATGTCCATGGGGTTTTTGGGCACGGAGTCCATAGACTTGTTGGACAGGGAGTCTAGCTTCTTGTTGGACGGGGAGTCCAAGGGGTTTGTGGACAGGTTTTAGGCGCTGGGTGGTCTACGGCTTTTTGCGTCGTGTGGGCCGCGGTCGCGACAGGATCGGTTTGATCTCCGGTGGGCGGCGGTGCCACATCCCTTCGACGTGTCCGATGTTGATCTGGCCTCCGGCCGGTCGGTGCAACAAGGTAATAGGAAGTGGAAAGGAGAATAAAAGCTCGCCGTCATGCGCGGTGAAAAACTCTGCATGATTGTTGCTGACTTGGCTGTAGATCAATCTGTTTTTCCATCGAGTACCGACGTACAAGCGGTATTTGAGGATGGTGACAACACCACTGCGGTTGATCCAGAGTTCGTCGGGGATGTCCCAGCTGTTACTTGACGCTGAGGTGATGGCAGCTACGCTTAAGTCATCGATAGGGTGTGAATCTTGGTGGATTGGCTCACTATCGTGGTTATGCGCCTTGGGTGAAGCTGCAACTTTGTCCAAGGCGTTTTCTCTTCCAGTGGGAAAACCACCGTGCATGCTGTGGTAGTACGTGGCGATTTTGGCCCACAAAACATCTGGATCAACAGGCTGTGTGGGAGCGGTAGCGTGGTCAAGGATCTCACGGGCTGTTGCCGGGGTGATGTGCATTTTGCCGTGGTTGAGGCCTTGGTGGCGCCGCTTGGTGTTGTAGTAGGTGCGATACTCCACGAGCAGCTGTTGGACTTGTCCGAGTGTTGTCGGTGTGCGCGCATCGAGATACCGGATGATCGTTTGATGGGATCGTTCGTCTTTACCTTGGGTTTGTGGGGCGAATCCGGCAATAGACCACACGCCCAAACCCGCCAGCCATCGTTCGGTGTCCGATAGTCGACCCCGGTGATAGGTGGCGAAGGCCTCACCGTTATCGGATAACACCTCCTGGGGGCGGCCATAGCTGTCGATTGCGGCAGCCAAGGTAGCGCGGGCATCAACTCCGTTTTCGGGCGCGCTGAATGCTTGCGATCCGAGGTCGAAACGACTGGCGTCATCGATGAGCTGGTAGATCGTGATGTGGGTGTGCGCAGTGTCGAATAAGCGGTAGACGAAGCCATCAATCTGCCACAACTCGTTGACCTTTGCGCGGGCAAACCGTTTGTATGAGCTTCTGGGGCGCTTGCGGGCATTCTCGTCGACAACACCGGCTTCGTGAAGCCACAAAGCAATCGTCGAGCGCTGCGGAGGGTTCTCCATCCGCAGGTCATCTAGCAAGTAATAGTAGATCGACCATGGCCCATAGTCGCGGCCAGTTTCTTTCAGTACTTCGCGGGCCTGGATGACGTGTTGGCGTAGCGAGACATCGAACTTTCGGGCAGGATTTTTCGGTGCTGTGGAATCCGGGATGATTCCTGCCCGGCCGCGTTCGGCGATGCGATGTTTGATGTTGTTGTAGGTCTGCCGGGACACGCCGATTTCCTTGCAGAACTTTGTGATGGTCTTGCCGTCACGGACGGGATCGAAATCTGCGATCTTCTTACGGATATGGGTTGGAATAGCCATCTGCATATTCCACCCGAACCACGTCCAAAAAGCTGTTAGACATCACGTCCACAAACCCCATGGACTCCCCGTCCAAAAACTAACTGGACTCCGTGTCCAAAAAGTCCCTAGACAGGACA
>NZ_JANIKJ010000037.1:0-2944 GCF_024580965.1 Corynebacterium kozikiae | reverse complement strand
CATGATGGGGTATAATATATATAGAATGTGTTAATCTATGCATTTTACGAGCTATGGGTTTAATTGTTGTTTTGTGGGATAGTATATGTGTTTTTTTTTTTTTTTCAAGCAGAAGACGGCATACGAGATCAATGGATGTCTCGTGGGCTCGGAGATGTGTATAAGAGACAGCCCCAACCCCACCGCGCTAATCCACCTCTGGCGGGAACGCGGGTGAAGATGAAGTGGGTGCCAACTGCGCCACCGCGGACTCACGGGACATGCCACACACTTGCAGCAGGTCCACGGTGATGGAACGCGATTGTGCAAGGATTACCTGCGCGGAAAGCACTCCCCCTTTGGCCACGTCCAACCCGGCGCGCGCACCTACGTCACGCAATGTGTGTACCAACTCGGGTACCTCTTGGGCCTCGGAGTGGCCTTGGGCGTATAGCTCGGCAAGGCGGTTGGTTACTAGGGAGAGGTCGCTGATGATCGCGATCTGTTGCTCACTCACGGCGTCGCCATCCTGCAGCAGCACCTGCGCCCGCCGGGCCAGCACGCGCGTATTGCGGATCGCGTTGTCCACCGGCGCCAGGATCCGCACAAAGGAATCCACCCTCCGCCGCGCAGCCCACAACAGCGGTGATACGGCCACGTTTTCCTTTGAACCTTTGGCCGCCTCTAGCATCGCGTTGATGTTGGTCTGGCTCCCGCGCACCAGCGCCAGCGCGGTTTCAATGGCCTGCGCGTCCCGCCGCGCTAGCGCTTCTGCTACGTCCTCAAGTACCGACGCCGCCAGCGCCAGCACTTTAGACACTTCACGGCGCCCTGCGCTGAGCGGGGCGTTGGGCAGGACGGCGATCACGAGGATGGCCACGGCACCGCCGATGAGGGCGTCGATTGGCCGCTCGAATCCACTACTGCTCCCTGGGGGCATAATCGTGGCAATCAGGATGGAACCAATTGCCACTTGGTTACTCACGAGCTGTGAACCGGAAAGGAATGAGGCCACAGCCAAACTCACCGCAACCGCCAGCGCTATCTGCCAGTGTCCGGAGCCGATGTTGTAGATCAGGAGGTCGCCAAGACCTACGCCAACGGAGCACCCCAATGCCAGTTCAAAGGCTCGCCGCAGCCTCGCGCCACCGGAAAGCCCAAGGGTGATCACCGCCGCCATCGGCGCGAAGAAAGGCACGGAGTGGCCAAAGAAGCGTTGGGCTATATAGAACGCCAGGCCTGCGGCAATGGCCACCTGAACGATGGAGAGCAGGTTGCGGCGCACGCGAAGTGCGCGGTTATGCAGGGAGTCATCCAATTTGCGTATCTGCGCAACGGTTGCCGTAGTGCGTTTGCCCATGCCGCCTAGGTTACCGGCGCCAGTGCTGCCGCCGCCGACTTTCTAGACATCCCACAGATTTGCAGCATGTCCACAATCAACGAGCGCGTTTGCACCAGCAGCGCCTGCTGAGTGAGTACTTGGGTGGCGAGTATTTCCGGCTGCGCGCGCACCGCCAAGCCTTGGAGTTGCTTCACCAGTTTGGGGATCACCAGGTGTTCGGCCTTATGCCCCGCGTAAGCGTGCGCCAGGGTTTCTGCGATCTGGGAGAGCTCCGCAATCATCTGCACTTGCTCTTCGGATGTCCTGCCCTGGGCCTCGGCGAGGATGAGCGCCTGCCGGGCGAGCACGCGGGTGGAACGGATGGTGTTGTCCACCGGGTTGAGGATGCGCAACATGCTTGCAATGCGGCTGCGCTGCGCCCACAGGAAGGGCGAAAACCTCGCAGCCTCCTTGCTTTCCTGCGCCGCTGCAATCATTTTGTTGATGCCTGCTTGCGTACCGCGCGCTGTGGCCAGGGCTGAGGAGATGCTGGCTGCGTCGTAACGCGGCAGCGCCTTGGCCACCTGATCCAGAATGCCGGCCGCGATGCCGAGCATGTGGGAGATTTCGCGGCGGCCTGAGCGCAGTGGGGAGATGGGAAACAGGGCGAGCACCACCAAGCCCACGATGCCACCGATCAGCGCGTCCGTCATGCGGTCAAAGCCGCCGGACGTGCTGGGCGGGAGGATGGTTGCCACCAGCACTGATGCGAAGGCCGCCTGGTTGGCCAGCAGCGGGCCTTTGTCAATGAAGATGCCTACCGCCACCGCGGACATCACGCCGAGGGCAATTTGCCACACGCCGGTGCCCACGCTGGCAACGATCAGGTCCCCCAAACCCACACCCACGGAGACACCCACCACCAGCTCGATGGAACGGCGGAAGCGCTCACCGCCGGTGGTGGAAAGCACAATCACCACACTCATGGGCGCAAAGAAGGGGTGTTCGTGCCCAATGAGCAGGCCCACCCAAAACGCCAGGCCAGAGGCAAAACCCACCTGGAGAACGTAGGGCCAGTTGTCCTTCAGACGATCAATACCCTCAGTGATCCGCGATGTTGGCAGCAGTGTTGGCCGCATACACGCTCCTGTTCCTTCGTGACTCTGCCGTATCAGTGTACTCCTCAGGAAACCCTTGACTTCATGCAAAGAATCTTTTACATTTGGCCATATTAGGTTTCCGTTTTGTTAAAGAGGGGAGGTGTTTTGAACCCGCAAGAAAACATGGTCCGCAAATGGCGGCGCTGGCTTGAACTTTCGCAGGCGGACCTGGCCGCGCGCGTGGGCGTTTCAAGACAAACCATTGCCAACATCGAAAAAGGGAACTACTCCCCCTCCGTGTACCTGGCCCTAGCCATCTGTAGGGAGCTGGGCAAAACAGTTGAGGAAGTATTTGGAAAGGAACAAGCATGAGCACCAAAATCACTGAGGCGCTTGGCCGCACTGCGCTCGCCCACGGGGGCCGACCCCCGGAAAGTAGACACATCGGGTGGTCAATATGATGGGATTATGTTAGCTCACGCGGTCTTGGCTTCAAACTCTTTTGGTGACAGGTATCCACACCAGGAGTGACGCCTTTTGGTGT
>NZ_JANIKJ010000036.1:0-4718 GCF_024580965.1 Corynebacterium kozikiae | reverse complement strand
GTCTGCACTCGTCGATCGGTGACGTTCCCCCGATCGAATACGAGCAGGACTACGAGGAATTCAACACCACCCGAAAAGCCCAGTAAGGCTTTTACCTGTAGTCTCCGAAAAACTCAGGCCGATTCAGCCGGTCACCCTGAGGGGGCTAACCGATTGCTGAACATCCGTTTTGATGAGGTCACTGCCCCACCAGCTGGTGAGAAAAACGTCGTGTTCGACTCCCCGGATGTCAAGGCCCAGTACACCGGCTCCAACAAAACCTGGATCCGCCTTGTCGTGGAATCCTTCGGCCCCACCCAGACCACCCAGGTGCAGGGCCCGTTTAGTTCCGAGCATGTTGCCAACGAGGTATGGGCCTTGTTTGCGACGACACTTCGCTCGACATTGGATGAGTCCACCACCAGCTACGTGCCGCTTTCACGCTAAACCCTTCTCACCAGCGTTCTTTTCATCATTCCCACACCTCAAGGACCCTCACACCCATGCGCTATGCCCTGACACGATTCACCGCCGCCGCGTTATCCGCCTCATGTGCCGCACTGATGTGTATTGCCACACCGGCACTCGCCCAGGACAAAGTCGACCCCATCGCCGGCGACGGCGGATTAGTCGAACAAGCCTGCGGCACCTCACGCGAACAAGTCCGCGTCGACTCCACCTCCGTTGCCGGAATGTCTGTGTGTTTCACCCTCACCGCACCCACCGGGTGGGTGGCGGTCAACATCACCGGCTCCTACGGGGTGGTCAACAACCTCACCGTCCCGGTTGCCGTCGCCTTCAAACTCCCTGACGGGGCCGTCTACTTCCAGCAGGTCATCCAACCCGGCCAGGTCAAAAGCGTTGATGTTGATCGCCGCGGCTCCACGATTGTCGAACTGCAGGTCACCCCGGTTGCTACGCCCAACGGCGCCTCCACCGCCACCTTGACCCCATCGGGGCAGGCCCCTAACTACGTCACTTTGCGCTCAGCCGGGCGCATCAACCCCGGCCACGTCATGCGGCTTAGCTGGTCAGGGGTAAAACTATCCTTACTTGACCGTAACAGCGGATTCAACGACCGCCTCGACGCCTCCTTCAAGGTAGTACCTGCACTTGATTCCTCCCAGTGTGTCTCCCTGGAATCCGCCGCCTACCCCGGCACCTACCTGACGATGAACACCACCGGGGCCGTGTCAGCGCTTACCAACCCTGACACCCGCGCCGCGACGTGGTGCCCCACCGCCGCAGAAACCACCCCCACCGGGGTGTATCTTGCTAATGCCGCTAACCAGGCCCGCATCCTCACCGCCGGTGCTGATGCCACAGTCACCACAGCCACTAGCCGCACCACAGAATCCGTGTGGTTCACCGACCAAGCACTCGCACTGCCCGGAAAGTAGGACACCCCATGGCATCCACCCGTTACCAGCGGTTATGCCGCGTCATCGCCGCTGTCACATCAGTCGCGATGTGGCTCTCACTCTCCAACGCTGACGCTATCGCCCAAACCGATCACCAGCGGATGACAGATGAGCGCCTCAACGTGGTGGATGCCCGGGTATTTGCCGTCGGAATGCTCGACACAAACCTGGCGTCATCGCGGGATGCAGCCGCAGCCGCACTAACAGGGTCGCAGAAGGAATTCTCCGATTACGTCGACACAGGCAGGGTCGAGGCCCAAAAACAGGACCTGCGCCACATCCTGACCACCATCTCCGCGGTCAGCGGGCCGACGGTCCAAAAAGAAGTCGCCGCCCTCCTCGAATCCAACGACTCGGCCGCAATGTCGGAGTTTATCGACTCCGGCTGGCAAAACGCCCAGGCCCAAGATGACCGTGCTAGCGCGTGGGAGGCAGCACAAGCACCAGACGGGTCCACCTTGAAAAGCGCCGCCGATGAAGTCCTGCAGCAAAACACCCCGGACGCCCTCTCCGAGTTCGCTGCCACCGGGGCCGAGACAGCACGCGCACATGACCGTCGGCGCGAAGTGTACGAACTGACCAACTCCCCGCTTCCCAGCGTCGCAGCTGGAGCGTCCGAGGCCATCCAGGTAGGAACCGACACCGCCATCGAAGAATTCCTGCGCTACGGACAATTCGTGGCCGCATCGCAGGACTCCGAGAAGATGGAGATCTCCCAACTCGTTGAGACGGCCATCAACGAAGCATCCACGGCGAGCACCGCCAATAAACTGGCCTGGCAGCAGGCAGATCAGGCAGCCCGCGCCGCTGAAAGCGCCCGGCGAGCCGCCGAAGTCTCCCGCGATGAAGCTCTCGCCGCCGACGCCGCCCAAACCCGGGCAGGCAACGCCGCCTCGGCCGCCGCCGACCTTGCCCAACAATCCGCCCACGTCGCAGACCAGGCAGTGGCAGCCTCCCATCAGGCACGTATCGCACTGCAGCAAACTGCCGACGCACTCTCCCGCGCAGCATCGGCAGCAGGCCGTGCCCGCGCCGCCGCAAGCGCGGCCCAAACAGCGGCCGCCAACGCCGCAGGAGACGCCTCCGCCGCCCGAGGTGCCCGCATCGCAGCAGAACAAGCCCGCGATGCGGCAGCGCAAGCCCGCGCCTCCGCCGAAGCACACGTATACGCTTCCCAATCAGCAGGCCACGCCCGCGCCGCAGGCCAGGCGGCAAGCTCCGCCGCCGCAAACGCCGACGTCGCCGCAGCTGCTGCCGCTGATGCCGCCAACGCGGCCGGAGTCAGCGAAGCCGCCGCTGCCGAAGCCCGTGAAGGCGCCGCCCGTGCACGTGCCGCCGCCGCACGCGCACGCGCGGCGGCAAACGAAGTTGACCGGCTCGTCCACGAAATCGAAGGACTTGTCGAACAAGCCAAGCAAGCGGCAATAGAAGCCGCCGAACACGCTGAAAGGTCCGCAGAAGCAGCCGACCGCGCCGCTCAGGAAGCGGAAAACTCCGCCACCCACTCCCGCAATGCGGGCGAATACGCCGCAGAAGCACAACGTGCGGCCGAAGCCGCCAACGGCGCCATCGACTTGGCGGAGTCGGCCCATGAACTTGCCGTCAAGATTGACAATCAGCGCCGCCAGGCCGAAAAGGAGTTCCTCCGCACCCAGGCGGAAGACGCGCGCACCGTCCAAGACGCGGCCAATCGGGTAGCCGCCGATGAGAAACGCCGCCGTAAGGAGCTTGAAAAGGACCTCGCCCCGCTGGAAGGCAGCGACACGACGAACAGCTCCTTGGACATAGAAGCCATCAAGAAAGCCACCGTCGCGGCTGTCCAGGTCGGCTCACCCACTGTGGTCGGCGCGGCGAAAACCGCTCTGACAGGTGGAACCGACGATGATTTCCGTGTCTTCGCCACCAGTGGATACCCCACAGCTGTCGACCAGGACAACCAAGCACTTCTCCGGCAATGGTGGGCAACCGACCCCAACGAGGACGTGCGCTTCGACTCCGGCATGTACGCCAACGCTGCACCGGAAGTCATCGACTGGTTCATCAACGACGAAGTCAAAACCCTGCGTCTCCCCGATCTCATCGATACAACATGGAAGCTGCGCGAGACCCAGGGGGACAACACCCGAGCAGCAGCCGACGCCGCGCTGCGCGACGGCGGATATGACGCCCTCGACGATTTCGTCAACGGCGGCGGATACGACAAGGCTCGCTACAGCGACCAGCTCCAACAGGCGTATCACCTGGTTGAAACTGGTGGCCCGGAGGTCAAAGCCGCCGCTGAAGCCGCCATTGTCGGGGACCGGAAGACCCTCGACGAGTTCATCACTATCGAGCAGTACCGCCGCGCCAGCCTCGATGCGAACCGGGCAGCGCACAACGACCACATCAATTCGATGCTGGCGGCGGGACGCAACATAGCAAACCTCGCCGGAGAACTCGCCGCCAATGCGCAGGCAGCCTACGAATACTCCCGGGGATCAGCGCAAAAAGCACGTCAATACGCTGATGCCGCAGCCGAATACGCCGGATTCGCCCAACAGGCCTCCCAACGAGCCCAGGAATTCGCCGCCTCCGCCCAGCAGTCACTAGACTTCGCCAAGCAACAGCAGGCAAGAGCACATCAAGCCGCCGCCTCCGCGGAAGCCGACGCCGCCGAAGCAACCGCGAACGCCGACCAGGCCACCAGCTACGCAATCGACGCCCGCGCCTCAGCCAACGCGGCAGCCAACTCCGCCATATCCGCCCGCGCCTCAGCCGCAGCCGCAGGACAAGACGCGGCACTTGCCGCCCAAGCAGCAGACGACGCATTCCGCATCGCGGTGGAAAAAGAACTCGCCGAGCAAGCCGAACTTCAAGCCGGTCTGGATGCACAGGCAGTAGACGGGGCCGACCCGGAAAAACCAGCCTCGCTTCTCGACATCATCAAAGAACGCATCGGGCCGGCAGCCCTCAGCCTCCTCCTCGACCTTGTCGGAATCACCGACCTGGTCAACTGCTTCAAGGGGCAAATCTCCGGATGTCTATGGACATTGGTCGGAGTGATTCCAGTAGGAAAAATGGCTCTGTTGCAAAGATTGGCGGCAGTCAGAGGTAGGCTGTCGCTCTGCGCCGATCAGGCGGCTGCTGCGAAATGGTGGTTGAGCATGCCCATGGCCTCCGTCAGCGCCGAGGGCCCAATGCCAAAAGCTCTATCCACAAGGCGCACCTCGCCCCTGATGCCGGGCTGCAGGCACCAGGGGCGAGCCTGTCCTTTGCGCAGGGCTCGCATGACTTCGAATCCCTTGATCGTGGCATAGGCCGTGGGGATCGATTTGAAAC
>NZ_JANIKJ010000035.1:0-5765 GCF_024580965.1 Corynebacterium kozikiae | reverse complement strand
GGCCCAATCGACATACATCTCAGCCCCGGGATCATGCTCAATGACCCCAGAAAGCCCTGATGCCTTGACGTATGCGGCCAAACCTCGGCAGAACTGGGAGTACTCATACTTCTTCAAATCCGGTGCACCACCAGTAGCCTGGTAGTCCAACCACAGCGCATACCTGGATTGCTTCGAATCGCGCGCCAACTTATCGGCAATGGCTTTGTAGTCCGGCTGGTCGAAGTCCAAACTCCGATTACCCCGGTGGTCCTGGACAAGGTCATCAAACAACCCAGGAGGAATGCCCCCACGTTGCGTGACGCCATGGTCATCAAGGAGCTTTTTGACTTGGGCGACATCACGACGAGAACACCTCACCGCGGTTGTGATTGCGGAATACGTCTTGCGCTCTAGCAGCATCGACGCAATCCGATAAAGGTCAGCCATCACGGCCTCCTTTTCAAAGAAAAGAACCAGACACGCCACCGCAGGATTACGGCGACGCCGATTCCAATCTTCAAAAACGAACCCCCTCAGTACCAACTACGCCCAACAGTGGTACCAACAACGCGGACTACCGGTTCCAACAACCCCCATTTCGCAGGGGGACCCCGGGTTTGGGTACAAAAAACCGTGGTGGGTGGCTGGACGTTTTATCGTTGCAGCTAAGGGTGTGTTTTTGAGGTGGGGAGTGGGGTGTGGGGTGTCTGTATGGGTGTGATTGTGTGTTTGTTTGTGTCCGCTTAGTTGGGTTTCTGGGAGTCGGCTGGGAGCGTTAAGGGATTTTCCAGATGTTTGGAGGGGTGGTTCGCCGTGAGAGGCGGTACGAAGTGTTTGCAACTGCCTTTTGCTCAAAGTTCTCACCGTCTTGATTCGCTTTCGGCGTGAACGTGAAGCGAAATGGGCCGAGTCTGAGCGTAGGTCGAAGGCTAAAAGTCGTTAGCTCGTGGCGTTGGTCGAAAGGGCGGCCGATTTTGGGGATTTTCGGGTGGTATCGACTTTAAGCTCTCGACCTACGGGTCCTTTCGACCTCCACCCCAGCGCCCCAGCGCGCCACCCCTAACTCCACCCCACACTCTCAACGAGGTGATGAACAGCAAAACCCGGCTCCCTTATTTCAAGGGAGCCGGGCGGCAAATGTGCGGAGGATGTGGGATTTGAACCCACGAGGGTCGTGAAACCCGCACGCGTTCCAGGCGTGTGACATAGGCCGCTAGTCGAATCCTCCAGCGTTCACAGAAGTCACTTCCGTGTACTGGAAAGACAATACACAACCTGGCCATTGCTACACAAATCACCAGTATTACCGGAGGAAACGGAGGGAAAGTTGAGGGGTTCCGTCGGTTTCCGCTAGGGTGAGTGGCAGGACTTCGCATGGCGTGTATCCCATGAACTCCCCCAGGGCAGGAATGCAGCAAGGGTCAGTGGGCTCTGGCGGGTGTGCGGAGTCCCCTTTTTTATGCGTGGCTGCCAGCCCGCCCCCAAACCTCACTGATCCGGCTGACTAATTCCCCTGGGCAGTCTAGAGTTGGAGAGAAAAGCTCGATCCGGGTTGCTCGGCGTCAAGGGCCCAAAACGGCCCATTGATGAAGAGAGCCCGGAAGGACCGGAAGGACTCACAGTTATGGCAGTCGCTGATTTGAATCTTGATGACCTCCGCGCGGAATATGAGCAGCTCAAGGCTAAGAACTTGAAGCTGGATCTCACCCGCGGCAAGCCATCAAGTGAGCAGTTGGATTTTTCCAATGCGCTGTTGAGCCTTCCGGGGGAGAACTTCAAGGCCAAGGATGACACTGATTGCCGCAACTACGGAGGCTTGGTTGGCATCCCGGATATTCGGGAGATGTGGGCGCAGGCTTTGGGTTTGCCGCAGGAGAACGTGATCGCTGGGGATGCCTCGAGCCTCAACATCATGTTTGACATGATTAGCTGGGCATACATCTTTGGCACCAACGATTCGCAGCAGCCGTGGTCCAAGGAGGAAACCGTGAAGTGGATCTGCCCGGTGCCGGGCTACGACCGCCACTTCACCATCACCGAGCACTTTGGCTTTGAGATGATCACGGTGCCGCTCAACGACGAGGGCCCGGACCTGGACGCCGTGCGCGAACTGGTGAAGGATCCCCAGGTCAAGGGTATGTGGTGCGTGCCAGTGTTTGGCAATCCAACCGGCATCACTTTCTCTGAGGCCACCTGCCGCGCCCTTGCGGAGATGGAAACCGCCGCACCGGATTTCCGCATCGTGTGGGACAACGCCTACGCGCTGCATACCCTCACGGACGAGTTCCCCATCAACCACAACGTGCTGGAGTTCGCAGCTCAGGCGGGCAATCCAAACCGATTCTGGTTCATGAGCTCCACCTCCAAGATCACGCACGCGGGTGCGGGTGTGTCCTTCCTGGCAACGAGTACGGACAACCTGAAGTGGTACGAGTCCCATGCGAGCGTGCGCGGCATTGGCCCAAACAAGATCAACCAGCTCGCTCACGCCCAGTTCTTTGGCAACGTGGACGGCATCAAGGCGGTTATGCAGAAGCATGCCGGCAGCCTTGCGCCTAAGTTCGCGCGCGTCCTGGAGATCCTGGAGCACCGCTTGGGCGGCAAGGATGTGGCCACCTGGTCCAATCCAACCGGCGGCTACTTCATCTCTGTGGACGTGGTTGATGGCACCGCTTCCCGAGTGGTGGAGCTGGCCAAGGAGGCCGGCATCGCGCTGACGGGCGCCGGTTCCTCTTTCCCGCTGAAGCAGGACCCGCGGAACCGCAACATTCGCCTCGCACCTTCGCTGCCTCCGGTTGAGGAGCTCGAGGTGGCCATGGACGGCTTTGCTACCTGCGTGCTGTTGGCTGCGGCCGAAAAGGCACAGGCGTAGGGCGCGCAGCATGGATGTAGCGGCCAGCTTGGAGTGGCAACAGGGTTTCTTCCCCGGCGAGCTTGAGCAGGTGGAAGAGGCTCCCTTTGCCTTGGCGTCCACGCGTATCGACGACACCACGTTGGTCACCACCCTGGATTTCCAGCATGTGGACTCCGGGCTGGAAGCAATGGGGTTGGATGTGCGCGCGGAGGTCTTCGCCCTTTCCACTGAGCCGCTGCCGCCGGTTGCCGCCGTGGTGCGTGAGGCATGTGAGCTCGTGGCCACGTCGAACTTTGCAATTTCCGCCCAGCCCGGAACGATTTTGCCTGCACTGGCCGATTTCGCGCGCCTGCCGGGGGAGATCACAGCCCGCCACGGACTGTTTATTGCGCCCTCTACCTGGGAGGAAGGCGTGCCGCAGGTGGTGGAGGAAGGTCGGATGGTGCTGATGTTGCAGCTCATCATGCTCACGCAGGCGGAGTTTGAGTTTGCGCTCACGCACAGCGCGCAGGAGCTGCTGGCAAAAATTGCCTCTGAGCAGGTGCCGGTGCTGGATTGGCGCAGAAGTCCATAGGGTTCAGTAGGCTTTACAAGCGTGGCACTGTATCGCAAGTATCGTCCGGGTTCATTCGCTGAGGTTGTGGGCCAGGAGCAGGTGACTCGGCCGCTGTCCGTGGCGTTGGATAGTGGCAGGATCAACCATGCATACCTGTTCTCCGGGCCGCGTGGCTGCGGCAAGACTTCCTCCGCGCGCATTTTGGCGCGTTCGTTGAACTGCGAGCAGGGGCCTACTTCCACGCCTTGTGGTGTGTGTAATTCTTGTGTGTCGCTGGCGCCGAACGGCCCCGGCAATCTAGACGTGACGGAGCTCGACGCCGCCAGTAACAACGGCGTGGAAGACATGCGTGAGCTGCGCGACCGTGCGGTGTATGCCCCGGCGGAGTCGCGCTACCGCATCTTCATCATCGACGAAGCCCACATGATCACCACCTCCGGCGCCAACGCGCTGCTCAAGATCGTGGAGGAACCCCCGGAGCACCTGATCTTCATCTTTGCCACCACCGAGCCCGAAAAGGTGATTGGCACCATCCGCTCGCGCACCCACCACTACCCATTCCGCCTGCTCACCCCGCAGGCGATGCGCGGGCTGATCGAGCGGACCGTGGCCAGCGAGGGCGCCCAGGTGGAAGACTCCGTATTTCCGCTGGTGATCCGCGCAGGTGGCGGCTCCCCGCGTGACACCCTCTCCGTCCTCGACCAACTCCTGGCCGGCTCCGGCCCCGAGGGACTTACCTACGAGCACGCCCGAATGCTGCTGGGTGCCACCGATGAAACGCTTCTCGACGCGGCCACCGAAGCACTTTCCGCAGGCGATCACGCGGGCTTGTTCACCACGGTGGACAAGGTGATTGAGGCAGGCCTCGACCCCCGCCGCTTCGCCTCTGACCTGCTGGACCGCTTCCGTGACCTCATGGTGCTCCAGGCGGTGCCCGACGCCTTCACCCTGGGCCTGGTGGATGCCCCCACAGACCGCGCGGACATCTTGCGCACCCAAGCGGAGGCCTTTGCCCCTGGCGAAACCGCCCGCCTAGCCGCCATCGTGAACGACGGCCTCTCTGACCTCCGCGGCGCCACCTCCCCGAGGCTGCTGCTGGAAATCCTGTGCGCCAAGATGCTGCTGCCTACCACGGGGGTGGTTGGTGTTGGTGCTGTTGGTGTTGCTGCGGGCGCTGGTGGGGTTGGTGGCGCTGGTGCTGCTGGCGTGATGGACCCAGCAAAAGCACAGGCCGCCGCCAAGTATGACCGCGCCGCCATGCGGAAAGCCCGCGAGGAAGCACAGCAGGCGAAAATGCAGGAGGCTGAGGCGTCTAAGGCTGAGGCGCCGAAGGTTGAGCCGCCGAAGGTTGAACCACAGTCCGTGCCTGCGCCGCAACCGCAGTCGCCACCGGAAACGGTACCCGCGCCGCAACCTCAAGCGGATTCGGATCCGGCGCCATCACCGGAGCCAGAGCAAGCCGCCACCTCCCAGCCAGCGGACCTGGACAAGGATATTCGCGCCAAGTGGGCCGACGTGCGGGCTACCGCATTCAAGCTGAACTCCGTGACCGGAATTATGCTCACGGAGGCCAAGGTGATTGGGTTCCGTGAGGATACGTTGGTGATCGGCCACAACACGGGTGCGCTTGCGCAGCGCCTCAACGACCCTGCAAACAATGAGGTGATTGTGCGCGCAATCGAGCAGGAGCTCGGCGCGAAGGTGCAGGTGGAGTGTGTTGTTGGTACCAACCCGGACCAGGTAAAAGGGGTTAAGGCAACCGCGCCGCAGCAAGTCTGGAATCCTGAGCCGAAACCGAAACCAGAACCCGCACCCGCACCCGCACCCGTAACCGAGCAGCGAGCGGAAGGGCAGGGGCCTGGGGACGTCGGAAATGCTGATGATTCCTGGGGAGAGCCCGCATCGCTGGGAAAAGATGAGGTTCCGCTGCCGCCTGAGCCACCTGAGTTCGAGGCGCCGCCGGAACCCTACGGATATGCCGCCGATGAGGGGATGCCTCAGCCTGCACCAGTGCGAACGGGTGGCAGGGTGGATTTAGGGGCTGCGCGTGAGCAGTTCCGCAAGCGTCAGGCGGAGGCGGAAGCCGCGCCGCAGGAGGCGGCCCAGGATGATCGGGAGGCCCAGGAGCAGGAGATGGCTGAGCAGGCCGCCACTGAGCTGGGAGAACGCGACGCCCGCGACGCCCTCACCGTGGCCATGGACTTGGTGTCTGAGGAGCTCGGCGCGCGCCGAATCTAGGTGTGTGGTGTTATGTCCATGGGGTTTTTGGGCACGGAGTCCATAGACTTGTTGGACAGGGAGTCTAGCTTCTTGTTGGACGGGGAGTCCAAGGGGTTTGTGGACAGGTTTTAGGCGCTGGGTGGTCTACGGCTT
>NZ_JANIKJ010000034.1:0-8586 GCF_024580965.1 Corynebacterium kozikiae | reverse complement strand
CAGGTTCGCGGCCTCACGCCGGTACTCCGGCGTGTACTTCTTGCGCTGTTGACTCACAATGAACATCCTCTCCTACGGACACAAGATCCGTACAAATAGGGTGTCCACTAAACGAGGGTAACCTCACGACAGCCAAGCGTCGGCAGTTTGAGCGAGAGGTCTCATGGGAGGCAGGTGAACTCATCGGCAAGCTCTACTCACTATTGCTCAAGCAGTTCTCCAACCCTGAAAGTGAGGCGGTCAAGCACTCGCTTAACGTCTTGGCTGTTCGTTTGGTGTTCTGCTTGTATGCCGAAGACGCTGAGATCTTCCCGAAGAACTCCTTTCACGACTACCTCGCAGGCAAGGATCCCAACTCTGTCCGACGTGCTCTACAGATCCTCTTCCAGCACCTCAATACTCCTACCGAGAAGCAGGACAAGTATGATGCTGAGCTCATGAAGTTCCCGTACGTCAATGGTGGTCTGTTCGCTGATGATGTGGAGATTCCGAGTTTCACTCAAGAAATAGTGGATCTACTCGTAGATGAGGTCTCAGGAGGAACAGACTGGTCGAGAATCAGTCCGACAATCTTCGGCGGTGTCTTTGAGTCCACGCTGAACCCCGAGACTCGGCGCAAGGGCGGAATGCACTACACCAGCCCTGAAAACATTCACCGTGTGATCGATCCTCTGTTTCTTGACGCGCTCGAGGTGGAGTTGGAGTCCATCGTCACGATGCCGAAAGGAACACGTAAAGAGATCAATGCTCGCACCAAGGCACTCAAGACCTTTCAAGGCAAGATCGCAAGCCTCAACTTCTTTGACCCAGCCTGCGGCTCGGGCAACTTCCTTACCGAGACCTTTATGTGTCTACGCAGACTCGAAAATGTGGTGTTGACTCAGTTGGCCAGAGGGCAGAAGTCTTGGGACTTTGAAGAGTTCAATGTTTCACCTATCAAGGTCTCGCTCAACCAGTTCCACGGCATTGAGATCAATGACTTCGCGTGTGCTGTAGCGGAGACTGCTTTGTGGATCGCGGAGCTACAAGCGAACCAAGAAACAGAGATGATCGTGGTTCGCAATATCGAGGACCTACCTCTGAGGGACAGGGCTCACATCGTCAAGGCCAATGCTCTGCACCTGCCGTGGGAGGACGTGCTCGATCCCACGGAGTGCAGCTACATCATCGGCAATCCTCCGTTTACCGGCAAGATGACCAAGGAGCTCAAAGCAGACCGTGCGCTGTGGTTTGGCAATGAGGCTGGCCGCGTTGACTTCGTAGCGTGCTGGTTCCTAGCTGCAGCAAAGTACATGAAGGGCACCACGATTGAGGCAGCACTAGTTGCTACCAATTCCATCTGCCAGGGGACACAGGTTGACCCCATCTGGACACCCCTGTTCTCCATGGGCATTCACATCAACTTCGCACACCGCTCGTTTATGTGGACTACCGAAGGGCGTAAAGGTGCCAGCGTTGTGGTGGTGATCATTAGCTTCTCGTACGTCGAACGTGATCGAAAGCTGCTGTGGGACTACACAGGTAAGAACGCTGAACTTGTCGAGGCAAGTCACATCAATCAATATCTGATCGACCACGAGGACATGTCGGTGGTAAGCAGGGGTACTCCTCTCGATAGCGTGCCAGCACTATTAAACGGCACTAAGCCTGCTGGAAAGCCACTCACATTCACTGTAGAAGACTATCGAGAAGTCGTACTAAAGTACCCGCAGGCCAAGCGGTACTTCAGGAAGTATGTCGGTTCAACAGAGCTGACTAATGCAACGCATCGCTACGTGCTGTGGCTCAAAGAATCCGATCTGCCTGACATTGCGCATATCCCACCAATTGTTGAGCGGCTTGAGATGACTCGAGAGCAAAGGTCGGAGTCGGATCAGGAACAGACCTTTGCGATGCGCAAGACACCCTGGAAGTTGTTCTACATTGGTGACCCGGCAGGAGAGCCATTCATGGTGGTTCCTCGTGTTACTTCGGGTGCTCGGCGCTATTTCCCGATGGGCTTCTTTGAAGATGACACCTTACCGAGCGATGCTGTGTTCTTCTTGCCCAATGCAGATGCGTATTCCTATGGGATCATGACCAGCCGTGTACACAACACATGGCTCGACGTAATTGGTGGAAAGCTCAAGAATGACTTCCGGTACTCGAACCGAATGGTCTACAACACTTTCATCTGGCCCAAGGTCACACCTGCCCAGAAAGCTGAGATCGCGCAATTGGCGCAAGCGGTTCTTCATGCACGGGAGGTGGCCTTCAATAATGGACAGCGAACTCTCGATGAGGTCTACAAGCCGGGTAATGAATGGGCATACCCCGCACTCTTTGATGCCCATAGGGCATTAGATGAGGCGGTGGAGCGTGCCTACAGCCTTGAACCTGGTTGTAGTGAGCCTGAGATCATTACAAAGCTTTACGCCCTGTACGACGATGCCTTGGCTCACGAGAGGTCAAAGAAGCGAGCAAAGAAGAAGTAACCTCGGACATCTACGACGCCCTAGAACCTTGCTCCACATCTATTGGAGCAAGGGTCTTGTCGATCCATCTCACCTGCGAAAAGCGTATCCCAGACCCATCGAAAAAGCACGCGAATTTTCGAATCCCTATCCGGCGCACCGGACAAGACTCACCGATGATATAACGTGTTGCGGACGGGGAAAATGAAGCGGTGTGGTGACGATTGTGAAGCGTTTAGGTGAGCATCGTGAAGCGGTTGTCACCCACGGGCTTGTGGTTGTTACATGGTGACGGTTGGTGCCAGTCTCATGTTAGGGCCGTCGATGATGATGATAATTTCGGCACCTCCGATGAGTCTGTTGAGTAGTGAATCAGCTACGACGCGGTCGGCCCCGTCGTGAAAATCTTGCTGCTATGCGGGAAATCGGTGGGGCAGTGAATGATTTGGCAGATGCTTACCCAGATATCTACTTTGTGCTTTCATCGCATCTGAATCCCTTGGTCCGGCGAGCAGTTCTGCTGGAGGTGAGAATCTGGCAAATGTGGTCAACACTGATCCGCAGCCGTATGACTAGTTCACCAAGTCGCAAGATCGAGCAACGATCATTCCGACTGACTCGCGCGGAGTGCAAGAAGTAGCACCGGCGTTGGGGAAGCCGGTCTTGGTGATGCGGCAAAATACTGAGCATCCGGAAGCGGTCTTTGCGGGTAAGGTCAAATTGGAAGGAACAGATCGGCTGATGATTGTGGCACAAGCGCGTTTGCTTCTTGAGGACACCGCTGCTCCTGAAGCCATGGCTAATGCCGTGAACCCTTACGGTGACGGTCACGATACTGCGCGAGCAGTTTCCGCCATTGCTGAGCAATTTGGAGTAGGAGTGGGAAGATTTTGCGCCGCAGGGGTAGGAGAAATGGAAGGAATCGCTGGGTTCTGTATTCACTAGCTGTAGGCCACCCTAGTTTTCCGATGTCGATATGTCTTGCCAAAGCGTGTAATGCGGCAACGTGAATACTGAATTTTTTGGAAGCCTGTCGCAGTCAAAGATGATATTATTCTCGTAAAGAACTCCTCGTAGTAACGTAGTGCTGGCAGCGGTGTTAGGCTTCCTTTCTTTCCAGCCCGTTTGGACTGGGTCGTGCCTACCAAACTGGCGTGAGTTTCGTGAGGTATAGCGACCTTTTGACACGTGCTGCATCTAAGTTGAAAAATAGAGAAATTACAAAGTTAACTATATCAACCCAAATTAAGGTAATTCTAGGAAGCTTAATAAGAATCGCGGAACGGATTAATTCTATTCACCTAGAATGCCGATTAATTGAATAGAAAGCTACAAAATTTTGGAAACTATCCGCATCACAGATTTGTTCTCCGGAGCTGGAGGTATGTCAGCTGGTTTGCTGCGAGCATCATCTAGATTTCAAATCGCCGAAGCAGTAGAGCTTAATTCAGATGCGTCGGCTACCTTTGCGGCCAACTTTCCTGATGCCATCGTCCGAAATGTGCCGATACAAGATTGGTTGAAGGCATATACCCCGGAAAAGAGTGACGTGGTAGTAGGTGGCCCACCTTGTCAGGGTTTTTCCTCACTTGGAAAAGGAAAATCTAGCGATTTGAATAGCCTTTGGGAATCGTATGCACGTGCAGTCGAGATTATCTCTCCAGATTACTTCATCTTAGAGAATGTACCCCAGTTCCTAAAATCAGAACAATTTAAGGTTTTCCAACAAAGCCTTGAAAGCGGACATCTTAAGAACTACGAGATTGAACCTCCTAGGGTATTGGATGCTTCAGATTATGGAGTTCCTCAGAGGCGGAAAAGAATATTAGTTTTAGGTACGAAAAAGGGTAAGCCTAAGCTTACCTATCCGAGAAAGCTAGAGTCTGCGGAAGTTTCAGTGCGGCAGGCTTGGGTGGGAATTCCTCACGAGACTATTGGAATTGATCTACCCGATCGCTTCGTTTCAGTTAATGGGAATTCGCGTCCTGGCAAATTTCAAACTAACGAGCTGCATCTCTCGCGAAATTACACTGAACTTTCAATGAAGAGGTTTCTTAGCATCCCTTACGGTGGCTCCCGGCACTCTTTGCCGGAATCTCTTCAAGCTCCCTGCTGGCGAGGATTTACTAAAGGGGCATCCGATGTAATGGGGCGCCTACGTTGGGAAAATCCATCAGTTACTATCCGGACAGAATTTTTTAAGCCAGAAAAAGGACGTTATTTGCACCCGGAGGCAAATCGCGCGATTACACACTGGGAAGCTGCAAGGCTCATGCAATTCCCGGACAGTTATTTTTGGGTTGGCTCGAAAACTTCAATCGCCAGACAAATAGGAAATGCGGTTCCCCTTGGGCTAATGGCCGCGGTGGGGGACAACCTTCTCAGGATGTATCGGTAGAATAGGAAAAATTAATGCAAACTGCTCGAGAGGAAATTAAGAAAAACCTCAATATATTAAGGGAGATGCAAGAAAAAAGAATATTCAAAAATATGATCGGCGAAATTAGATTTCCGAAATATAAATCATTGTCTTCAAGTTTCAAAATTGAATTTTCATTCCCGATCACCGCAATTCTAGGACCTAACGGAACAAACAAGACATCAATCCTTCGAGCGATCCAAGCCTGCCCAGAAGGAACCAGTCTCTCTGACTACTGGTTCGATACGGAATTGGACAAGGTTGAACTAGATGCCGATAGTAGTGCCAGCCGTCAATCCAACCCTTCGCGATACATTTATTCGTACGGTCTTCCTAGTGGTGCGAAAGCACAAGTCATCAAGGTTCGCATAAACAATAAAAAACGGGGTGACGACTATTGGGAAACCAGTAAACCCCGGATAACTGACGGTATGGAGCGGGTTCCGGCAGACGAAGACGTTGATCCGAAAGATAGGCCGTTCAAGAACAAAACACGTTGGCTTCCCCTCAAAAAACCTGTTTTATACCTAGATTTTCGGTCTCAAATCCCTGCATACGACATTCAAATGAATTTCACGTGGCATCCGGATTTTGCGGATATGGCTGCGAAGAAGAAAAGAATTAGACGTTACAGCAAATCACTTGCTAGAGCTTTAGCTGGTGATAACGCTGTATCGTCCAAGTATGGTAAAGAACGCGTGCTAAACCCCGTGGAAGAAATTACGGGAAAATCGCTCGAGGCTATCTCCAAGATTCTCGGCAGGCAATACTCAAGTATAAAACTGGTAAAGCATAGTTTTTTCGGCCCAATTGGGTGGACTGCACAATTGACTGCGGACGGAAAGACTTATTCAGAAGCGTTCGCAGGGAGCGGAGAGTTTGCAGTAATCATGTTGGTTTGGCATCTTTCGGCAGCTCGGGAAGAAACTCTGGTGATACTCGACGAGCCCGAAACATCGTTGCATCCGGGAGCGCAGGCCGAACTTCTATCCTACATTATTCAGCAAACTAAGGAGAAGAAGCTCCAAGTCGTCATGGCAACTCACTCCACAACAATTGCGGAGAATCTACCGCCAGAAGCTCGAAAGTTGATTGATTGTATCGGTGACAGCGGAGAGGTTAGTGTAATTGCACAGGCCGCTACTCTTTCTGAAGCTTTTGATCGTCTAGGGAACCTAGACCCAAACTATATTTATGTTGAAGACCGACTCGCAAAAGAAATATTGATGTGGGCGAAACGTCAAAATTCTAACGGGGCAGCGCCTGTTGATAATATCAAGGTACTGCCTGGAGGTGCTGAGACTATTAAGACGACGATCATACCTAGTTTTATAGCATCCGGATTCGATGCGACGGTCATTCTGGATGGAGATAAACGAATTAAGGATCGATTTGAATCAGAGCGCGATTCTCGAACAGGATTCTTGAGATCAAAACCCATGGCTGAATCTTTAAAAAGCGAATTAGAGAAATTAGGTTTTCCAGACGATAATCTTATCCGTAATGGAAATAGGAAGAAGTCACAAAATGCTGAGAGTGTGGCGATTAGGGAAGCTCAAAATGAAGAGGTTCGTAGCAATGCATACGACTGGATCATCAAAAACGTTAGATTCCTACCGGGTATGTCTCCAGAGGCCCTTCTGTATGAACTATTGGAAAATGGTAAATTTGATGACGAAAATACTCCAAATTGTGAAAGCGGTAACAAGAAAGATTATTGGATCGAGGCAACAAGAGAAGATCTAGGTATGAGTTGCGAAGAGAAAGTTACTAGTGACGAAATCTTTAACTTCCAAAAGTCAAGATTGGGAAAAATAAGAAAGTCCGATGGTAATAGTGTCGCTGACATAGTGCAAGACTTACTTTCATTGATGCGCTAATCAGCGGGATAGAGCCGAAACCGTTTCAATTGGTTGGACCGTGCTATTTTATTGACACGTAGACAAGTTTCTTTGGTGAGTCAGGAAAGTGCTCCGGACGAAATCCTAGTGAAATCCTAGTGACTGGCGGCTAATGCTTGTCTGGTTGATAAGATCATGGATATGGCGCTTACGCCGCAGGGTTGGCATGATACGGCTATTGGGCTGTTGGCCCCTGACGCTTTTTACAGGGTATTTGCCTGATGGGTCTGGGTTTGAGCTTGTGCCGCACGCTGTGGCGAATCGGGTGCGCCACCAAGCAAAAGTAACTTGACCTGGATAACCCTATAACTACATTGGAAGACGACATTCACGCCTCCAAACGCCAAAATGTTACCTCAAATGGCGAATACCCTACCAGCAGCTCAACCCAGTGGGAGCTTTCGTGAAGCTAGCTAGAAGGCCAGCCCAGGAGCTCGGGGCCCTCCGCGAGTAGTCTGGCCACTAGCGATGATAAGATCCGGGACACAATCCCAGTAATTGCCTTCCGGGCGTTCCGCTTTTATGGCGCGCCATAATCACTTCGCCTCCTTCCCATCAGGGGCAGTGAACCAAACCTGCTGACGCAAATGAAAGCTTCGCCCACCGACGGCGGAAGCATGCGCCGTTAGGAAAGGGACCCAAACGGGTCGCACACGAATATATCGTGCCCCAGGTCCAACACCAAGGACACCAAACATGGCATCAACCAAGGAAATACGCCACCGATACCACCAAGCCCACTAAAGATTGGAGTGCTCAATTCAACATTCTCATGTTCAATTCTGGATAGATCCCCTCGCAAAGTTACTTTCAGCTGCGTCAATTGGATGCATACACAGCTACGTCGCCCAAATGCTTAATTCGGAAGGAAAGACTGCATACAATGCGATAACCCAGATCGGGTCTGGACTCCAGGAGTGGGTTTCCCTCGGCCGGGCTTTTGACTCAGACAGGGACGAATCCGAAGAGGGTGGCGCATCAGTTAGGTCATGCTGATGTTGCGATTACCTTGGATCGGTATGCGGGTTGCACCGGATTTGAAGAAGTATGAGTACTCCCAGTTCTGCCGAGGTTTGGCCGCATACGTCAAGGCATCAGGGCTTTCTGGGGTCATTGAGCATGATCCCGGGGCTGAGATGTATGTCGATTGGGCCGGCGACAAAATCCCTATCGTGGATCAAGCCACTGGCGAAATTGGATTCAACGCCAGCGTCTTTGTCGCGATCTTGCCGTATTCATCGTTGCTGTTTGTCAAGGCGTTTCGCGATCAGAAGATGGAACCATGGCTGCAAGCCCATGTCGATGCCCTGGAGTATTTCGGTGGGGTGCCTCAGATGGTCGTGCCAGATAACGCGTCCACGGCGACGTATCGGCCGACGAAGAGATCATCCAAGAGGGTCATTCACCCGCGCTATCAACAGCTCGGCGATTTCTATGACCTGATGATCGTGCCTGCTAGACCCCGCAAACCCAAGGATAAAGCTGGTGTCGAGCGTGCAGTGCAGGTTGTCTATAAGCGGATCTTCTCTTACTTCGCTGGCGAGACGTTCTATCACCTTGATGGCCTCAACGAGGCCATCGCTGAACGGTTAGCCGATATCAACATGGTGATGCGCCGGCCGGATGGGACCACGCGCACCGAACGGTTTGAAACCGATGAGGCACCCACGCTTCGACCACTACCAGCTGATTCATTCATGCAGCTGACATGGAAGAAAGTCAAGGTCGACCGGCACTGGCACATCATGTGCGACTACCAGTATTACTCGGTACCGTTTGGCCTGATTGGCCAGCAGCTGACAGTACGGATGAC
>NZ_JANIKJ010000033.1:0-10529 GCF_024580965.1 Corynebacterium kozikiae | reverse complement strand
CTCACCCGTTCGCCACTCGAGTACCCAAAGCAAGCTTTAGGCCTTTCCGTTCGACTTGCATGTGTTAAGCACGCCGCCAGCGTTCGTCCTGAGCCAGGATCAAACTCTCCACAAAAAACAAGAAAAACTTGTTCAAACATTGTTGGAAAGCCCAACAACTGGCAAAAATAAAAGCATGTGAGGCTCCGACGAGGAACAACCCCACACACAAAAAACAGTTTCAAGCTATAAGTATTTTCACAAGCAAGCCACACTTGCCCGGCCAACACCACAACACAAAACCAAAAAAACAAATAGTACAAAAACAAAAATATTTTAAGTACATTGGCACACTATTGAGTTCTCAAACAACCACCACACACCCCACACTGGCCAGCATTGGCCGGTGAAAAGGCGGTAAGAAGAAACATTAACACGGCCTCGCGCTGAGCGCAAGTACTGAATCAAGATTTCCTGTTGGTTGCCGCCTCTGCATCTGCCTGAGCTTCTGCTTCTCTGCCGGTCAATAACCGGCCGCGGCGACTCGACCTAAGCTACACACAACCAACCAACAACACAAATTCGCTGGTTAAACCGCACTTTTGCGCATCATTTGCAACATGCAAATCACGAGCAACTCCCATACCGTCTGGCACACCACAACCGCCGGGGTCATTGGGCCCGGTGCAACGCTCATGGCAATGGGCAGCACAACCAGGGAGTTGCGGGTCATGGCGCACATGGCAACTGCGCGGCGCTCTGCCAAAGCGAGACCACTCCAGGCCCCCACTGCCCCACCAAGCAGGTAGGCGGCAACCGCGAAAACTACATAGAACACCGCTAGCGGCAGCAAATCATCAGATTGTGCGATCGCGCCTCCATAGCCCGCAGCGATACTACCGAGCACAAGCCACATGGCGGGGTCCATGGCTTTCTGCGCTGCCACCAACCATTGAGGATTCACCCTGCGGACTACCCACACCACACATAGGGGAAGCACCAGAAACACCAGCGCAGCGTGAAGGATGGGCCAAAGCCCCACTGGGTTGAGCTGCGATTCCCATTCCGCGCCAACAAGCAAACCGAAAACGCTCAGCCACAATGGCACAGCCACCACTTGTCCCAGCAACAGCAAAGGGGTGGCGCGCAGGAGCTGGTGATAGGCCGCGCCGGCCAGCTTGCTAAAGGGCACTACGTAGTCGATACAAGGTGCTAAGAGTACAAGGAGTGCGGGCAAAAGCACGGCGGTTGGCAAATCCACGATCCCCTGCCCTACAACAAGCAGCACCGCAAGCAGCATAGGAACTCCCAGGAAATTTGCCGCCGTGAGCGCGCCAAGGAACCTGGAAAACCCTGGGCGCGGGTGCGCGTCGGCAGGCAATGCTGCAAAGGTGAGCACCATGAGGAGGAACAATGCAGGGACCACCACCCCATGCAGCGCTGAGGCCCCCACCATCGGTAATACCTGCGCTAGCAGTAACCCAATGGCTACAGCGGAGAGGTAACCGAGGGCTTGCTTCATGGGCCTAGTGGTAGCACGCGATGGGGCCGGTGGGGCCTTCAATCACCTTAATGTCCGTGTTGAAAATGGGGCTGAGGATTTCGTCGCGCATGATTTCGGCAGGGGTGCCGAACTCCACTACCTTGCCGTCTTTGACCGCGCAGATGTAGTTGGCGTAGCGGGCGGCGAAGTTGATGTCATGGAGCACCACAATGATGGTGCGACCGAACTCCTTCGCGGCCTGCTCGAGGTGGCGCATCATTTCCACGGAGTGGGAGATGTCTAGGTTGTTGAGGGGCTCGTCCAGGAGCACGTAGTCCGTTTCTTGGCACAGCACCATCGCCACATAGGCGCGCTGTCGCTGCCCGCCGGAGAGCTGATCAAGGTAGCGGTTTTCCAGTTCGCGTAGGTCAAGGAAGTCAATATACTTCGAAATGATTTCCTCATCGGCGCTCGTTAGGCGCCCCTTTGAATAAGGGAAGCGGCCAAAGCCCACCAGTTGGCGCACCGTGAGACGCGTAATGAAGTGGTTTTCCTGGCGGAGGATGGAGAGCACCTTGGCTAGGTCTTTGCTCTTGGTGCTGCTGACGTCAAAGCCCGCTACGCTGATCGCACCTTCATCAAGGTCCAGCAGGCGGCCGATGAGGGTGAGCAACGTGGACTTGCCTGCGCCATTGGGACCGACCAGCGCCGTGATTCCACCACTGGGGATTTCCAGTGAAACCGGCCCAATGTGCACTTCATCGTTGTAGTTCTTGGCAACGTCTTGGAGCTTGATCACAGTCGGCCCTTTCGCAGGATCACAATAAGGAATACGGTGCCACCAACCAGCTCGATGATGATGCTCACCACGCCCTGGGCGTGGAACACATGGTTCATTACAAAGTAGCTGGCGGTGAGCACAAAGAAGCCAATAGCAAAGGCCATTGGGAAGATGAAGCGGTGGTCATAGGTGTTCGCCGCTTGGTAGGCCAGGGTGGCAACCAGGAAGCCCAGGAATGTCATAGGGCCAACAAGGGCGGTGGAGGTAGCCATCAAAATAGACACCATCACCAGGATAAATACGGAAATTCTCTTGTGATTGAGGCCCAAGTTCGCGGTAGCTTCGCGCCCCAGCGAGAGCACGTTGAGCGCGCGGGAGGCCAGGATGATCGCGCCGCCGGCCAGCACGATCAGCGGGATTGCAATTGGGTAGTATTCCGCATCCGCGTTGTTCACGGAGCCAAACAGGCGTGCCGTGAGCACGTCAAACTCACTTGGTGTGAGCAGGCGCTGCATGAACGTGGAGATGGACCCCAAGCCGCCACCGATCACGATGCCCACCAACAACATGGCGTGCATGTTCGCGGTTCTACTAGTAAGTAGCCAGGAGTACAGCACAAGCGAAAGTCCCACCATCAGCAGAAGCTGCACCACAAACATTTCCAACGTCCGGGCGTTTGTGAGCCCCACCGCGCCGAAGAAGAAGATGGTAGAAGTGTGAATCACGCGGTACAACGCCTCAAAACCCATGATCGAGGGCGTGATAATCCGATTGTTCGTTACCGTTTGAAACGCCACTGTGGCTATGGCCTGGCAGAACGCCACAATCACCATTGCTACCACTGCATTCATGCGGCGCTCCGCAATCAGCCAGAACTGCCTGGTGCCAAAGGGCATGGGGTTGCCGTACGCCAAAAGGCCGAACGCACAAAGCAGGCCAATTGCGATCATCGCACTCAGCATCAAGTAGTAACGGCGATACTGAACTGCGGACTGGAAGGCGCCGGAACGACGCGCACCGGGCGCTTCGCTGGGCGGCGTCGGCACGCGGGTATCCGCTGCAGGAGAAGAGGGGGAGGCGAGTTTAGCCATTGCGGGTTTGCCTCACAATCAAAACTACGAACACCACTGCACCTACGATGCCCAGGATCACTGACACCGGGATCTCGAAGGGGGCATTAATGGTGCGGGCCAGCAGATCACAAATGGTGACCAGAGCAATGCCTGTGAGGCACACCCACGGGAGGTTGGAACGCAGGTCATCACCGCGGATGATGGAGACGAGGTTTGGCACGATCAGGCCCAGGAATGGGAGGTTGCCCACCACAACTGTGACCACGCCCGTTGCCACCGCAATCAGGCTGGTGCCGATGATCACCATCCGCTGGTAGTTCACACCAATGCTGGTTGCCACCTCTTCACCGAGGCCGGTGGCGGTGAGCCTGTCCGCGAAGATAAACACCGCGATTACCACGGCGAGCACCACCCAAAGCACCTCGTACTGGCCTTTGTACACACTCGTGAAGCTGCCCTGAAACCAGATTCCAAGAGACTGCAGCATGTTGGTTTGCAGCGCGAAGAAGGTAGAGACTGCGCTGACCACGGCACCGAGCATGATGCCGATAATGGGGACCACCAGTGAAGTGCGCAGGGAAACGCGGCGGAGGAAGAGGAAGAACACCATCGTTCCCATGAAGGCGAACAGCACCGCTGCCACCATGCGGTCCAGCACGCTAGCTGCCGGGAACACCACCATGCACAGCAAAAGGCCCAAGCCCGCCCACTCCGTAGTACCGGTGGTAGTGGGTTCTACAAAGCGGTTTTGGGTGATGAGCTGCATCACCAGGCCAGACATCGCCATCGCCGCACCCGCAAGCACCAAGGCGATGGTGCGCGGAACGCGGGTGATGCCGAACATGTTGAGGCCATCTTCTGCCTGGAAGATGTCATACTGCCCCACCAGCAACGAGGCCGCGAGCAGCGCAATCACCGCGATTGTAGCTGCGATCAGCTTGAAGTCCCAGAGCTTGGGGCGGGTCACTGCGTGCGGCGCGGCGGCACCATGCGCGGCGACATCCGCCGTTGCCGCCGCCGATATTGGTGCCTGGGCTTGTGCCGAAGCCGGTGATGGAGGTGGTGGGGTCATGTGGTGACCTTTGTTCGGTGTGTTATGGGTGTTGTGGCTTTCACGCCGAAAAGGGATCGCGGTGCCAAGGCGCACTTTCTGGGCGCGGTGGAGGCACTGGGCGATCCCCTTCTCACAGGGCAAATCCCACAAGACGAATGCGGGCTGTGTGAGCGGTGTTAGCTATTTGCCTGCTCGAAAGCGTCGGCGATCTGGTTGAAGATCTCCGTGTAGGTCACGATGGACTCGTTGGTGTAGGTGTCTGCTGGAGCAAGCACCACGCGGTTGTCCTGAACTGCAGCAACGTTCTGCAGAGCTGGGGAGGCTGCGATCACGTCCAGAGCTGGGGTGTAGCCTTCCTCGGTTGCGGCAGAGGTTGCGCCGTCGCGGTCCAGAACGAAGATCCAGTTAGGGTTAGAGCCGGCGATTGCCTCCACGGAGATGTCGTCACCCTCGTGGTTAGAGGATGCACCCTCCACCTCCAGAGCTGGGGTGAGGTTAAGGATGTCAAACACTGGGCCAAAGGTGCGGCCCACGGTTGGGGCGATGTAACCGACCTCGCCGCCGGAGACGTTCACGGCCATCACGGTGTCTGTGCCGTTGTATGCCTCCTGGGCGCGGGCGATTGCGGCGTCGAGGGCGTCGGCCATTTCCTTAGCCTCAGCCTCCTTGCCAAAGATCTTGCCCAGCTCGGTGACCTGGCGCTTGAGCTCGTCTACCAGTGGCTCGCCTTCGCGTGGCTCAAGGTCGATGATTGGCACATCGGGATTGAGGGTCTTCATGTCTTCGTAGTACTGGGAGAAGCGCTGGCCAGAGATGATGAGGTCTGGCTCGGCGGCAACCAGTGCCTCCAGGTTTGGCTCACGGTGGGTGCCCAGATCAACGATTTCCTCGTTGCTCTTGATGCCCTGAACAGTTGCAGGGACCAGAGTCTTTGGAGCGGCCACCACGTTCACACCCCAGGCGTCCAGGATTTCAAAGGTGCGGTTGTCCGTTGCGGCAACGCGCTGAACTGGGGTGGTGATCTCCACGGTGCCAAAGTTGTCTTCCACCGTCACGGTGGAGGTTGCCTCGGAGGATGCGGAAGCAGCCGCAGTCTCAGCGGTTTGAGAGCTGTTATCGGCGCTGCTGCAGCCCACAAGTGCCAGGCCAGCAGCGATAGCTACAGCGGAGATCTTGATCAAAGGTGAAGCCATTGCGAGTATTATCTCTTCCTCATTCGGATGCACCGCCACACTTCGGTTACGGCACACAGTGCTTTTGGAAGCCACCCCAAGAAGTTAGGGCAGCTATACCTACGCAAGGCAACTTACCCAGCCAGACCTAAGTTAGGCAAGCATAATCAACAATTTTCACAAGATTTTTGTGGCGAAAATGGAAAACCCCACGCCACAGCCCCCATAAATAGCCTCTCCCCCACCCCACCCCCGTCCTAGCAAACCTGCTCATGCAATCCCATTAGTGCAATCCCAGAACCGCGGTAGCAATGCTGAAGTACAGAACCAGGCCGGTGGCGTCGCAGAAGGTGGAGATAAATGGGTTAGAGAACACCGCTGGATCAGCACCAATTTTCTTTGCGATGATCGGCATCAGCCCACCCACGCACGCAGCCATGGTGCACACCGCCAGCAGCGTCAGACCCATCACCACCCCGATTCCCATGCCGTACACGAGCCCAGCAATGACAAAGCCGACGCCGCCAAGCACCGCACCGAGGGTGGCACCGACGCGGAGTTCGCGCCAGATCACTTGCGGGAGATCGCGCACACGCACTTCACCCACGGCAAGCGCGCGGGTAACGGTGGTTGCGGCCTGATTGCCGGTGTTGCCGCCGGTGCCGGTGAGGAGTGGGATAAACAGGGCGAGGACCACCACTTGGTCCAGCTTGTCCTCGAAAATCTCCAACACCTGCACGGTGAGGATGGCGGAAACGGCGAGCACGATGAGCCACACGATGCGCGACTTCACGATGTGCAGGATGGATGAGGAAAGGTATGCCGCAGCCAACGGCTCGGCGCCGCCGGAGCGCACGGCGTCTTCGGTGTCTTCCATTTCCACGATGTCCACGGCGTCGTCGTGAGTGAGGATGCCCACCAAACGGTGTTCCTCGTCCACGATCGGCATCGCAATGAGGCGTTCGTCGAGAAAACGTCTGGCTGTGGCTTCGCGCGGGTCCGTGGCTTTCGCATAGATTGCTTTGCCTGAAACTTCGCGCACTAAGGCCTGCGGGTGGGCCCCCATGAGCGCCCGGAGACTTACCGCCCCGCACAGTTTGCGCTGCCCCTCCACCACCGGCAGGAGGTAGATGGTTTCAAGGCCATCGAGCTGAGCGCGCACCACGTCTAATGCCTGTTCAACGGTGGAATCCGCTGGGATGCCCACCACTTCCGGTGACATGTAGCGCCCGATCGCATCTTTGGGGTAGCCAAGCACCGTGGCCGTCATGTCCCGTTCGGCGGGGCTCAGACCCACCATCACGCGGTCCACAACTTTCGCGGGGAGCTCGTCAAAGAGTTCCGCGCGGTCATCCGGGTCCAGGTCTTCCACCACCTGGAACACTTCACTGGACTGCAGCAGCCCGATGAGGCGTGCCTGACTTCCGGGCTGTAGGTCCTCGAACACGTCCAAAGCGCGGTCTTTGCTCAGGGAGCGGTAGAGCAACGCGGCCTGCTCCCCAGGCAAGGAGTTGATGAGGTAGGTAATCGCGCCGATGTCCAGGGCGTTGGCCACAAAGCCCATTTCCGCCAGTTCGTCTTCACTCCCCCCTGCGCCCTGGCCAAGGCTCTTGAGGTATTGCTCAAGTTGGGTGAGGTGTTGATCGCTCATTGGGTGCGTTCCTTTTGTGGTTCCTGTTGCTCGCCTACTTCCCTGCGGGACTGCGGCGCCGATGCGCGTCGGATCCGCACTTTACTGGGGATGTATTCCCGTTTGAGGATGGTCCATTCTGCGTCTTGGTATAGCCGCCACCCTTTCCAATAGGCGAGGATGGCCATCGCCGAAGCCAACGCTGAGGAAACAATCATGCCGATGGCGTTGAGTTCGAAGTGGTGAAACACCACCATTGAGGCAGCACCTAGAACCGCAGGCACTGCATACAAGTGATTGCCACCAAAAATAGAGGGCACTTGACCGGAGGCGATGTCTCGGATCATGCCCCCTCCAACCGCTGTGAGGACACCGAGGAAGATCGCGCTGGCTGGTGGCATGCTGTAGGCCAATGCCTTCACTGAACCCGTGACGGCCCAGACGCCAAGTACAACGGCGTCGGCATGAACTTTGACCAATTCCCACTGCTTGCCACGGAGGTTAATCAGCAACGCGATGGCCGCGCCCGCCAGGGCCAACAGGAGGTAGTTGGGGTTTTGGATTGCGGCGGCGGTGCCGCGCTGCATAAGCATGTCACGCACCATGCCGCCACCGAGGCCGGAAAACAATGCCAAGAAGAAAAAGCCCACAAAATCAAAGTTGCGTTGACGCGCAATTGTACCGCCGATCATGGCGTTCAGGAGCACACCAATGAGGTCAAGGATTTGGTAGAGATTCCAAATCTGTGGGTCCACTTGAAGCATGGATTTCAAGATAGCAGCGCGCTGCCCAACTCACAGAGCTCAAGCAGGTCCAGTGCAGATTCGGGGCGCGCACCTCGTGCAGCTATCCGCGCAGGATTTTCTCCATGGCCTTGCCCTTGGCGAGCTCGTCGATGAGTTTGTCCAGCATCCTCACCTTCCGCATGGTGGGATCGGGTACTTCCTGGACTTTCACTCCGCACACTGAGCCGCCGATGAGCGCTGCGGAAGGATGCAACGTGGCGGCGTCGAAAAGCTCCTGAAAGCTGCTGCCCGCGGTGATGTGCTGCTCAAGATCCTGCTCGCTGAAACCGGTGAGCCAGCGGATGATTTCCCGGACTTCGGCCTCCGTGCGGCCTTTGCGCTGGGCTTTTTGCACGTACAGCGGATAGACATCCGCGAACGGCACGGCTAGGATCTTGTGGGTCATGCTGCCACGATAACCGTCACATCGGCGTTGGGGCAGCAATTTTTTGTGTGTTCTTTACGAAGCGAGTGTTTATGCGCACCTCCCCAACAACAGCATGGCTGTACCTTGCCTCCGCTGGCCTTTCCATGTTTGGCAACTCCGTGGCGGGCATTGTCTGGCCATGGCTCGTCCTGGAGCGAACCGGAAATCCGCAGGCAGCGGCGATTGTTGCGGCGGCCATCGCCATCCCCTCACTGATTTTTGCCTACTACGGCGGCAACCTCATCGACTCCCTGGGGCGCAAACCCATGTCCGTGGCCTCAGACATCATTTCGGGATCCTCCGTGGTGGGTGTGATCATGGTTGATCAGATCACCGAGCTGAATCTCACTTGGTTCATCATCCTCGGCATCGTGGGCGCGCTCGGTGACATCCCCGGCATGTCCGCGCGCGCAGCCCTCATCGGCGATGTTGCCAAAGCCTCCGGCCGCACCATTGCCCAGCTCAGCGGCATCAACCAGGCGATCATGGGCATCAGTTTCCTCGCCGGGCCTGCGCTAGCCGGCTTCCTCCTCGCGGCACTCGACATCACCCAGGTTCTCTGGATCACCGCCGGCTGCTCACTCGCTGCCGCCGCGCTCACGGCGATGTTGCGCCTGCACTCACACAGCAGCGAAGGTGTTGAAGGAACGCGTTCCGGAGGCTCGCTTTCCGACGGCACCGCGCCGGCGGATGCCGCGCTTGATTCCGCTGCCGTGGCTGGTTCCGGTGCTGTGACCACTCCTGCTGGGGCGCCAGGAGTGGATTCCCCAAGCCTGGATGGGTTTGCGGGCTGGAAGAAGGCGCTGAGTTTCCCCGTGATGCGGCTGCTCGCGCTGGACTCCCTGCTCGCAATGATGCTGGTGGTGCCATACCTTTCCGTACTCATGCCGGCACATTTCCAGCAGGCGGGCGCGCCACATTTGCTGGGTATGGCGATGTCTGGCTACGCGGTGGGAATGATGATCGCAGGTATCGCAGCCACCCGGTTGGTGAAGCACGAGCGCCTTACCTGGATTGTGGGCATGACCTTCTACATTCTGGGTTTCGGGTTCATGGGGTGGCTAGAAAACTCCATCGCGGTGATCGCTGGCATGGTAGTTGCCGGCCTTGGTGGCGGCGTACTCAACCCGCTGCAGACGGTGCTCGTGACCGAAACGGTGCCGGAGGAAATCCGTGGCCGGGCGTTTTCCATCTTTATGGCAATCAGCCAAGTTGCGGGCCCGATCGGGTTGGCTGCAACGTCGTTGTTCTTGGGCTTCAGCAGTATCTACCAGATTGCCGTTGCGCTCGCAGTGTTGTGGTTCTTCGCCGCGGTATTCCTTATTGTTTGGGGTCTGCGTGTACTGCCGGCAAAGAGCGCTGCTTAAGGGGCCGGCGGCGCCCTTGGGAGCCCAGGCGGATGGGGATGGCGTGTGGTGCAAGCGTTCTGTCTGGGTACAATCCCAGCAGTTCTGCAGTTGATTACACACACTATTTGGAGAGAAAGAACAACTATGGCACGCGTTGCAATTGTGTTGGGTTCCACCCGCCCCGGCCGTATCAGCCCCACCGTGGGCGCTTGGGTTCAGCAGGTCCTGCAGGCAGACGCCCAGCAGGGCGCAGTGGAGTACGAGATCCTGGACCTCGCCGAGTTCAACCTTCCGCTGTTCGATGAGCCAAACTCACCAAAGTCCGGCAAGGGTTACGAATTTGAGCACACCAAGAAGTGGTCTGCTGCGGTGGCCGGCTTCGACGGCTTCATCTTCCTAGTACCTGAATACAACGGTTCGCTTCCAGCGGTACTCAAGAACGCTCTGGACTTCCTGTTCCACGAGTGGCAGGAAAAGCCAGCGAGTTACGTTGCCTATGGTTGGAGCAAGGCGGCTTCCTCCGCCGAGCACTTCCGCACCGTAGTCACCAGCCTGGGCCTGAAGCTCATCGACGAGCACGTGGCACTCCAGTTGCGCCCAGAGGTCTACGACGCCGAAGGCAACGTCGCTGACCCATCTGAGGCGTTTGCATCCGACGCCACCGACGTCCGCGCAATCGGTGCTTCCTTGGAAAAGGCCCTGGTTTAAAGGACACAAGGGAGTTGCTTGCCGGCTAGGGGCGAGCCGGCAAGGGGGGTCAACAAAGGGGGCTCGGGGTTTGGGGCGAGAGCCAGGG
>NZ_JANIKJ010000032.1:0-10852 GCF_024580965.1 Corynebacterium kozikiae | reverse complement strand
TATAAGAGACAGGTGTCACTGTCACCCCCGCATTGGGGCAGGGGTTGGGTGGTGGGAACAAAGGCCAACCGATACGCATTACTTGATATATCAACAAAAGATTGTTTACTTCTTTGCCTTCAAGGAGGCCCACAATGAGTACCGCAACCCGCACCGCAATCATTGGCGTTGGCAACATTGGTTCCCGCCTTGCAACCCGCTTTGCACAGCACAATATCCCCATCACCGTTGCCGCAAGCAACCTTGAAAACGCTCAAAAGGTGGCGCAGCAGTTGGGACAAAACGCCATCGCCGCCACCACCGAGGAGGCAATCGCTAACAATGACGTCATCATTCTGGCCATCCCCTTTGCCGCAGGTATCGAGCTCGCACAGCAATACCGCGAGCAACTCAGCGGCAAGACGGTGGTAGACCCCTCCAACAACATCGCTTTCGACGAGCAGGGCAACGCCCTCAACCTCAACCCTGAAGGTGTTTCCGCAGGCCAGCAAATGAGCAAGGCCTTGGGCGAGGGCGTGCACTACGTCAAGTCCTTTGGCACCATGGCCGCTGCCGAGCTGGAAAAGGATCGCGCTGATCACGGCGGCAACATCGTGATGCTCTACGCTACCGACGACGACGCCGCAGGCAACAAGGTTGCTGCGCTCGCCGAGCAGGCAGGGTGGGACCCCGTCAAGGCCGGCGGCGTAGATGACACCGCACGCATCGAGGTGTTCGGTGACCTCCACACCTTTGGTGGCCTGCAAGACACCTTCCTCAACAAGGAGGAAATGCTGCAACGCATCTAGATCTCACCACCTGCGGCTAGCCTGGAGTGCTTTCGTTCCTTTCTTGCCAGGCCCCACCGCGGGTGGTTTTTTCTGCGCTTTGTGAAGCAATTACGCGAGTATCATTTTCGCCATGGATGCATCCCACACACCCTCCCGCCAAGATGTGCTGCTGAGCCAAGATGCGGTGGCGCATATCGAGGCGTTTCGCCAGCGCAGAGCAGCCCTGGTGCGCCCTGCCGACAAGCGCAGCACCGTGTTTGCCAGCCCAGCCGACCTAGTTTGGGGGTGGATAGCAGACCCCGAAGGTTTCCGCAGATTTGCTTCTGAACTGGGCTTTTCGGAGCAAGAATTGGCAGAAATGGTGGAAAGCTGGGAGTTCCAGGACCCGCCTTTTGTCCGGTTGATTGAGGAAAATAAGGCAAAATAGGCCCATGACCTACAGCGAAGATCTCAACAACGAAACCCCAGAGGATGCCATCACCGTCCTCAGCGAAGAACAAAGCCTTGAGCGCATGAAAACCCACAGCGTGGGGCGCCTGGTGGTCCGCCGAGCCAATGACATGGACATTTTCCCCATCAACTTCGTGGTGGACACCAACAACCCCTTCGCTGAAGACGGCACCGCGCTCTACTTCCGCACCGCGGAAGGCACCAAGCTGTTCACGGTAAACCTCAACGCCGACGTCCTCTTTGAAGTAGACGAGTTCCACGAGGGTGAAAACGCCTGGTCCGTGGTGGTCAAGGGCACCGCCGCCCTGGTGAAAGACACCAACGAGGCAAACCACGCAGACACCCTGGGCCTCAAGCCCTGGGTGCCCACGCTGAAGTACAACTTTGTGCGCATCACGCCTAAGAGCATTTCCGGCCGAGCGTTCGTGCTCGGCGAAGAGCCAGAGCGCTATTAGTCTTGCGGGTTTTCGGTCCGCCACCAAGTATCTTGTGGTGTGACCGGCAGGTGGCGCTTGTGTTCGCCCACGCGCCACAGGTGTTCGATGCGTTTTTGGGCATCCTCGGAAATGGCTTTGGTGCCCTCAATGTACGAGTCGATTTCTTGGTAGGTCACACCGAGGGCGTCTTCGTCGGCTAGCCCTGGGCGCTGCTCCTCGAGGTCCGCGGTGGGCACCTTCTGCCACAGCGCTGCGGGCGCCCCAAGGTGCTCAAGGAGGGCGGCGCCCTGGCGCTTGGAAAGCCCGAACAGTGGCAACAGGTCTGCCGCGCCATCGCCGAACTTGGTGAAGAACCCGGTGACGTTCTCCGCTGCGTGGTCCGTGCCGATCACCAACAGCCGCAGCTCGCCGGCCACCGCGTACTGCGCCACCATCCGCTGCCTGGCCTTGATGTTTCCCTTGTTGAAGTCGGTCACCCCATTCGCAGCCGCCCCCGCAGCCCCGCCGCCTGCCTCGATGAGTGCAGCGCTGACGGCGTCGCTAAGCGCAGTTGTTGCTGGCTCGATGTTGATGGTGAGTCGGTAGTCGGGGTTGATGAAGCTGAGGGCGGTTTGGGCGTCGGCTTCGTCTGCTTGGATGCCGTGCGGGAGGCGGATGGCGTAGAAGTGGGCGTCGGTGCCTTCCGCGCGGAGCTGCTCGCACGCGATCTGCGCGAGCCTTCCTGCCAATGACGAATCCTGCCCGCCAGAAATCCCCAGCACAAAGCCTTTCGTGCCGGTTGCGTGCAGGTACTCCTTGAGGAATCGCACGCGACGATTCACCTCTTCCTCCGCGCTGATATACGCTTTCGTGTGCAGCTCGTTGATGATGTGGCGCTGGAGTTCGCCCAAATAATGGCCTGTGGTCACGGAATGCTCAGTCATGAGGTCATTCTAGGCGTGCGCAATAGATTCCCGACGTCCCAAGCACCCCAGCCCCCAAGATCTCCAGTGGGGTAGCGGGAGCGCAAGGCTTGGGGGGTTTGTGTTTGGGTGCCAATTGGGATAAGGTTATTCCTCGTGTCCTGACCATGTGTGCATGGGCGAAATGCCTGCCAATTAGGGCGCCTGCGGTGAAACTGCAAGCGAACAGCAATATGCATGGTCAAAAGTATTCATTAGTAAAGAAAGGAGCGCCCGATGAAGGTCCGTAAGTCCCTTCGGTCGCTGAAGAACAAGCCGGGCGCTCAGGTTGTGCGTCGCCGTGGCAAGGTTTATGTGATCAACAAGAAGGAGCCACGTTTCAAGGCTCGCCAGGGCTAATTCCGCCTTTGGTTTGCGTGCAGCGCCGCAACTGTCCGAAATGGCAGTGCGGCGCTGCACTTTTTTGTTTGCTGGGGTTGAGGTGGTTGGGGTTTGTTGGCTGGGGTGGTTGGGGTGCGTTGGTCGAAAGGGCGCGTAGGTCGATAGCCCAAAGTCGATAGGACCCGTTTTTCCCCGAAAACCGCCGTCCTATCGACCAACGCACTGGCCTATCGACTTTGGGCTATCGACCAACGCCCAAAAGGCCCTCCCAAACCTAGGATGGCCCAGCCGGCCGCGTGGTGGCGTCGGTGGGGCGTCTTCGAGGGCTCACTGCGCTGCCTCAAAGGTTAAAGTTTCACGTCAAAGTTGAACAGTTTATAACGAATTAATAACGGTCTTTCGGGGCGATTTTTGGTGAGCTGGGCAAACGTGGGGAAGTGGATCCGCTGATCTTCAACCGTGAAATTACAAGGGTGGTAGTTGGCTCAACATGTAGGGCGCACGCTGAGGTGTCAACTGGGAGTTTCAACGATGTAACTACTATATGTTGTGTCAGTTGCGGAAGTTAGGCCCAACGTATAGTGTCGTTTCTGTTCATCACAGCAGCTCCACCACACTGGTGAAATAAGAGTTATAGGGATAAAAATATGTCGATCACCGTTTACACCAAGCCAGCTTGCGTCCAGTGCAACGCAACCAAGAAGGCACTCGACCGCGCCGGTCTGGAATACAACCTGGTAGACATTAGCCTGGATGATGACGCCCGCGATTACGTCCTCGCCCTCGGCTACCTTCAGGCCCCTGTGGTGGAGGTAAACGGTGAGCACTGGTCCGGCTTCCGCCCAGAGCGTATCCGTGAACTCGCAACCCAGGTTGCGTAACTCATATCCCCAATGAAACGTGCCCCAACGCATCGCGTGGGGCCATTTTTCAAGTGCGAGGCGTGCACGGACCTCACGTTGCGGCACACAGTAAAAGCGCTGCAAGCGCTCGCAATCCGCAATCTCAGAACAAGCGACCTTGAAGATTGGAACAACACCATGCTCGTGGTGTACTTTTCCTCAGCTACAGAAAACACCAAGCGTTTTGTGGAAAAGCTCGGCTTTCCCGCAAAACGGATCCCGCTGCACAAGCAGGATCCGCCGCTGATCGTGGATGAACCATACGTGCTGGTGTGCCCCACCTACGGAGGAGGAGCGTCTATCAGCGGAGCCAACACCAAGCCGGTGCCCACCCAGGTGATCCGCTTCCTCAACAACGAGCACAACCGGAGTCTCATCAAAGCGGTGATCGCCAGCGGCAATTCCAACTTTGGCACGGACTTCGGCAAAGCGGGGGACGTGATCTCCCAAAAATGCAACGTGCCCTATGTGTACCGCTTTGAACTGCTTGGCACTCAAGAGGACGTAGCAATTGTCCGCCAAGGCCTTGAGCAGCACTCCAAGGAACTCGGCTTGGAAGCGGCGTAGCTACCAGCCGCAACCATTGAGCCCTCACAATCTTCCCCAGACTTCCCCACAAAACAGTAAGGACCCCGCCCATGATCCACGGACGCAACGTTGCAGAACCAGTGTCTCGTTCCGAGCAACTTGATTACCACGCCCTGAACGCGCTGCTGAATCTCTACGACGAAAACGGCCAGATCCAGTTTGATAAGGACCGTGAGGCGGCCAACCAATTCTTCCTCCAGCACGTCAACCAGAACACCGTGTTCTTCCACGACCTCGAGGAAAAGATTGACTACCTAGTTTCCAACAACTACTACGACCCTCAAACCCTCGAGCCTTACGAGTTTTCCTTCATCAAGGACCTGTTCAAGCAGGCTTACGCCCATAAGTTCCGTTTCCAAACCTTCCTCGGCGCGTACAAGTACTACACCTCTTACACGCTGAAGACCTTTGACGGCTCCCGCTACCTGGAGCGCTTCGAGGACCGCGTCTGCATGGTGGCCCTGCAGCTCGCCGCGGGTGACCAGGACCTGGCCCGCAACCTGGTTGATGAGATCATGACCGGCCGCTTCCAGCCCGCCACCCCAACCTTCCTGAACTCCGGTAAGGCCCAGCGCGGCGAGCCGGTGTCCTGCTTCCTGCTGCGCATTGAGGACAACATGGAGTCCATTGGCCGCTCCATCAACTCCGCCCTGCAGCTTTCCAAGCGCGGCGGTGGCGTGGCGCTGCTGCTTTCCAACCTGCGTGAGGCCGGTGCACCGATTAAGAAGATTGAGAACCAGTCTTCTGGCGTGATCCCAGTGATGAAGCTGCTGGAGGATTCCTTCTCCTACGCAAACCAGCTCGGTGCCCGTCAGGGTGCCGGCGCGGTGTACCTCAACGCCCACCACCCGGACATCCTGAGCTTCCTGGACACCAAGCGTGAAAACGCCGATGAGAAGATCCGCATTAAGACCCTCTCACTCGGCGTGGTGATCCCAGACATCACGTTTGACCTGGCCAAGCGTAACGATGACATGTATCTGTTCTCCCCGTATGACGTGGAGCGCGTGTACGGCAAGCCTTTCGCGGACATCTCCATCACCGAGAACTACGAAGACATGGTGGAAGATCCCCGCATCAAGAAGCAGAAGATCAACGCCCGCGAGTTCTTCCAGACCATCGCGGAAATCCAGTTCGAGTCCGGCTACCCGTACATCATGTTTGAGGACACGGTGAACCGCGCGAACCCAATTGCCGGCCGGATCAACATGTCTAACCTGTGCTCGGAAATCCTGCAGGTGAATACCCCATCCGTGCTCAACGAAGACCTTACTTACGCTGAGGTTGGCGAGGACATCTCCTGCAACCTCGGCTCCCTGAACATCGCAATGGCGATGGATTCCCCGGACTTCGCGCAAAGTATTGAAACCGCGATTCGTGGCCTTACCGCGGTGTCTGAGCAAACCAGCATCGATTCCGTGCCTTCCATCCGCAAGGGCAACAACGCAGCCCACGCCATCGGCCTTGGTCAGATGAACCTCCACGGCTACCTTGGCCGTGAGCACATCTATTACGGCTCCGAGGAAGGCCTGGACTTTACCAACGCCTACTTTGCTGCCGTGCTCTACCAGTGCCTGCGCGCCTCCAACAAGATTGCCCGAGAGCGCGGCACTACCTTTGAAGGCTTTGAGCAGTCCAAGTACGCCACCGGCGAGTACTTTGACTCCTTTGATCCGGCCGACTTCCAGCCAAAGACCGAGCACGTCAAGGAGCTGTTCGCCAACTCCACCGCCTACATCCCCACCGCTGAGGACTGGGCGCAGTTGAAGGCAGACGTAGCCCAGTACGGCCTGTACAACCGCAACCTGCAGGCGGTGCCGCCAACCGGCTCGATCTCCTACATCAACAATTCCACGTCTTCCATCCACCCAATTGCCTCGCGCATTGAGATCCGCAAGGAAGGCAAGATCGGCCGCGTGTACTACCCGGCGCCGCACATGGACAACGAAAACCTGGACTACTACCAGGATGCCTACGAGATCGGCTACGAAAAGGTAATTGACACCTACGCAGTGGCCACCAAGTACGTGGACCAGGGGCTGTCCCTCACGCTCTTCTTTAAGGACACCGTGACCACCCGTGACATCAACCGTGCGCAGATCTACGCATGGCGCAAGGGCATTAAGACCCTTTACTACATCCGTCTGCGTCAGGTTGCACTCACTGGCACCGAGGTTGAGGGCTGCGTGAGCTGCATGCTCTAACGCCGGCTTAACGGCGGCCTAACATCACAGCGCCGGGTAACTAGACCGAGCGTTCCACTATTGGAATCGCTCGGTCTTGTTGTTTTATGCGCACCCGCGCAGTTATTTTCAACTTGAAGAAAATAACCTCCGCCATAACAAATCCTCCGGCAGGCCCAATGGAACCTCCGCAAAAGCGTAGCGATTGGTATGCAACGTTTAGACTGCTTAGTCTATAAAGGGCATTCAACCCAAGGCGAGGCCAGGAAGTAGGCCTGAAAACGGAAGGAGGGCGGATCAGTGCAGGTGCGCAAAGTCGTGTTACCCATTGCCGCCGCGGCGCTCATAGGGGTGTTTGTAGTGCCCGGTGGCTCTACCGACGAAGTTGGTGGCGCAGACATCTCTTCCGGCTCCCAGCACCTCAACCTGGTGGCCTACGCAGTGGCCAAGCAGGGCTTCGATGCCATCATCCCCGCCTACCGAGAGCACGCCGACACCGGCTTTGCCCAGTCCTACGGCGCCTCTGGCGACCAATCCCGAAAGGTGGAGCGCCGCGTGCCGGCGGACATCGTGAACCTTTCCGTGGAGCCAGACGTCACCCGCTTGGTACGCGCCGGGGTGGTGGAGGAAACCTGGCAGGACAACATCCCCGGCGATGAATCCGGCAAAGCCGTGCCCTTCGGCTCGGTGGTCACCTTTGTCACCCGTGAGGGCAACCCCCTGAACATTCAAACGTGGGATGACCTGCTGAATGTGGAGGTGATTTCTCCCAACCCGGCGTCGTCGGGCTCTGCAAAGTGGAACCTCCTCGCCCCGTATGCGGCGTGGTTTTATGCAAAGCAGGAGCAAGGTGGGAGCCTCCAAGAGGCGCACGAGTATGCGTCGGAAAAACTCACGCAGTTGATCAGCAACTCCTTCCGCATGCGCCCCAAGTCCGGGCGCGAGGCCACCTCCACCTTCGAGCAAGGCCAGGGCGACGTGCTGCTTTCCTACGAAAACGAGGCGATCCTGCTTGCCAATTCCGGCGCGAGCATTAGCTACCTCAACCCCGCGCAAACGTTCCGCATTGAAAACCCTGTTGCGGTAGTGGGGATCGGGGAGGAGAAAAACCCCGAGGCAATCAATTTCCGCGACTACCTGTTCACCCCGGAGGCGGAGCAAGTCTGGCAGCAGCAGGGATTCCGGCCGGGCCCGGCATTGTTTCACGACGTCACCCTCCCAGCGCCATTCGCACCTTTTGATGTTGCCTATTCCATTGATGATCTCTCTAGGTCATTCCAGCAGCTTGCAGAGGAGAACCCGGCGCTTGCCCAGCAGTACAACCTGGACGGCAAATCGGGATGGGCCATCGTGGACGCGCTGCTCTTCCAGCGCGCGGAATCCGGCGGAGGCGCCACAGACGGCGTGATTACCAAGATCTACAGGGAGGCGCTATGACCACGTTGAAGTTGCGCGCAAACACCGGTACTAGGACAAATGCGACCGTCGGACTCGCAACATTTTGGCTGAGCGTGCTCGTCCTGCTGCCGCTCGCCGCCTTGACTACCGAGGCCTTCACCGCAGGCGGGATCACCGGCTTCATCCGGGCCGTCACCGCCCCGGATGCGCTGGCGGCGCTGCGGATCACGCTCACCGTCTCCGTGATCGTTGCGCTGATTAATGCGGTGTTCGGCACCCTCATCGCGTGGGTGCTGGTGCGCGATGACTTCCCGGGCAAACAGATCGTGAACACCCTCATTGATCTGCCCTTCGCGCTGCCCACCATTGTGGCGTCGCTGGTGCTGCTCTCCCTGTACGGCCCAGATTCGCCGCTCACGTTGAACGCCACCCAGCCGGCGCTGGTGCTTGCGCTGACGTTTGTTACCTTGCCCTTTGTTGTGCGCGCGGTGCAGCCGGTGCTCATCGAGCTGGACAGGGATGTAGAGGAGGCCGCCGCCAGCCTCGGCGCAAACAACCGCATCATTTTCTTCCGCATCGTGCTGCCCGCCCTGCTGCCGGCGCTGCTTTCCGGTTCCGGCCTTGCGTTTGCGCGCGCGATCGGGGAGTACGGTTCCGTGGTGCTGATCGGCGGTAACATTCCTGGGCACACCCAGGTGGCCTCGCAGTACATCCAGGAACAAATTGAATCGGATGTTCCATCGGCGGCCGCTGCGGTGTCCGTGGTGCTGTTGGCCATCACCTTTGTGGTCCTCATTGCATTGCGGAAGGTGAAGTAAATGCAGCTTTCACGCACCTCAACATTGGTATTGCGGACGATCGCGCTGGTCTACCTGGCGGTGCTCGTCGTGTTGCCCATTGCCACGATCCTGTACCGCACCTTCGCGCCGGGCTTGGACGAGTTCTGGGCTTGGATCACCACCCCCGCGGCGATCTCGGCGCTGCAGACCTCGCTGATCATCGTGCTGATCACCGTACCGCTGAACGTGATTTTTGGCGTGGTGGTGTCTCTGGCGCTCGCGCGCGGCGAGTTCCGGGGCAAGCGCCTGTTGCACGCCGTGGTGGATCTGCCGTTTGCGGTCTCGCCGATTATCGTGGGCGTTTCCCTGATCCTGCTCTGGGGCTACGACGGCTGGTTCAGCAAACTCACCGGTGGCCTGTTTGGCCAGCTCCCGATCATTTTCCACCTGCCGGGCATGATCATTGCCACCATCTTTGTCACGCTGCCGTTCATCGTGCGCGAGGTGGAGCCGGTGCTTCAGGAAATCGGCACTGAGCAGGAGGAAGCGGCCTCCACGCTGGGTGCAACGTGGTGGCAAACCTTCTGGTACATCACCCTCCCAGCGATCCGCTGGGGCCTCACCTACGGCGTGGTGCTCACCGTGGCCCGCGCACTGGGGGAGTTTGGTGCGGTGATCATGGTGGCCAGTAACTTTGGCGGTGGCGGCCAGACGCTCACCCTGCTGGTGCATTCCCGCTACATCGACGACCACAATGAATACGGTGCCTACGCTGCGGCGACGCTGCTCATGGGCGTGGCCGTACTCGTTCTTTTGGCAATGACCGCAATCCAACAGCGCAGGAAGCACTAGAAAGTAACTGAGGCAGGCAAGCATCATGCAAATCACCGCAAAAAATCTGAACAAACAGTACGGCGACTTCAAAGCGTTAGACAACGTATCCCTCGAGATTCAGGAGGGCTCGCTCACTGCGCTGCTGGGTCCATCAGGCTCCGGGAAATCCACGCTGCTGCGGGCTATCGCAGGCTTGGATCGCCCGGATTCTGGGCAGATCATTATCGACGGGCGCGACGTCACCAACGTCTCACCGCAGGAGCGCGGGATCGGCTTCGTGTTCCAGCACTACGCGGCGTTTCGCCACATGACAGTGCGGGACAACGTGGGCTTTGGTTTGAAAATTCGTAAGCGCCCCGCCGCGGAAATCGACGCCAAAGTGGACGAACTGCTGGGCATCGTGGGTTTGGCTGGATACCAAACCCGATACCCGGATCAGCTTTCCGGTGGTCAGCGCCAACGTCTGGCCCTGGCCCGCGCCTTGGCGGTGAACCCCAAGGTGTTGCTCCTCGACGAACCTTTTGGCGCCTTGGACGCTAAGGTTCGCGATGACCTGCGCCTGTGGCTGCGCAGGATGCATGAGGAATTCAACATCACCACGGTGTTGGTCACACATGACCAGCAGGAGGCCCTCGACGTTGCGGATCAATTGGTGGTGCTCAATAAAGGGCGTATCGAACAGGTGGGCAGCCCGAACGAGCTGTACGACCACCCCCAAACCGAGTTTGTACTGGGCTTCCTCGGCCAAGTCACCCACCTCATGGGCAAAGTGGTACGCCCTCATGACATCCGCCTAGGCCGCAACCCTGTGCTGGCCACCCCGGAAAACGAGGTGGCGGAGACCTCCGTGATTCCCGTGGTAGTGGACCGTGTGGTGCACTTGGGCTTCGAGGTGCGCGTAGAGCTCCACGACCAGCGCGACGGCGAGGAAGTGGTTGCCCAAATCACCCGCGGCGACGCCCTCGCGCTCAACCTCCACCCAGGCGACACCATCTACGCCCGCGCCACCCGCCCGGCGTCATTGGTGGCTGAGGGGTAGGGCGCGGGGCTGGGTTAGGCGCTTGTTTTGGGCGTAGGTCGATAGCTCAAAGTCGATAGGACGCCGCGTTGGTCGATAGGGGGGGTTTCGGGGAAAATCGGGTCCTATCGACTTTAGGCTATCGACCAACGGGTCCTATCGACCAACGCAACAGCGCGCCCCCTACGCCCACGCCCCAATGCCCCCAAC
>NZ_JANIKJ010000031.1:0-11955 GCF_024580965.1 Corynebacterium kozikiae | reverse complement strand
TCTGCACTCGGGATGGTCAGCCCCGTCGACTTCGAGAACCACGCCGGTGCAATCAACAGCAGCAAAGAAATAGCTGCCTAACCACTAGGTAGCTCCACTACGTGTCCACGATTTGCGGGCAACCCCAGATGGTGTCCGGGATTTCCGCCACGGAAGCCGGCTACATGATGATCCCAATGATGGTTGGCATGATGGGCTGCTCCATTTGGTCAGGTCAATTGGTCACTCGCACCGGAGCGTACCGCCACTTCCCTATCATCGGCCTCATCATCACCTTTGGCAGCATGTTCCTGTTCCACAGCCTTACCGCCGATACTCCGCTTTGGAAGCTCGGGGCGTACCTGTTCATCTTCGGCATTGGTCTGGGCCTGACCATGCAAATCCTGATCCTTATTGTGCAAAACACCCTCCCTCTAGAGGTGGTTGGCACGGCAACCAGCGTGAACAACTTCTTCCGCCAGATCGGCGCCTCCATTGGCACCGCTTTGGTGGGCGGCATCTTTGTGGGCAACCTCAACGACCTGCTTACCGAGCGCCTCAGCGCGATGGCGGCGCAACAGCCTGCCGGGCAACAAGAGATTATGGTGGAAACCAATGAGGTCACCCCGGCGCTCGTGCATCAAATGCCAGACGCACTCCGCGAGATCTTTGTGAGCTCCTACAACGATGCCCTCACCCCAGTCTTCGTAGTTCTCATGCCATTGGTGGCTGCAGCCTTTGCGCTGGTGCTCTTCATCAAACACGAACCGCTGCGCAACACCACCCGGATTCTAGAGATGGAAGCGGCGGAGTAAGCGCCAAATGCAACACAAAGGGCCTGGCTCCGAACCAAAACCGGAACCAGGCCCTAAATGTTTCACAGACCGAAGCTTTTAGACGAGCTTCCACTCCTCCAGCCCAGGGTAGAGAGGAATCTCCTCAGCCAAGGCGGTCACGCGAGCACGCAGCGACTCCACATCGGCCTGAGCGCCACCGATGAGGGCCTCAGCGATGATATCTGCCACCTTGGCGAACGCCTGGGCATCAAAGCCGCGGGTAGCCAGCGCTGGGGTGCCGATGCGCAGACCAGAGGTCACCATTGGGGGGCGTGGGTCGAACGGCACCGCGTTGCGGTTCACCGTGATGCCCACCTCGTGGAGCAGATCCTCGGCCTGCTGGCCGTCAAGCTGGGAATTGCGCAGGTCAACCAGCACCAAGTGCACGTCGGTGCCGCCGGTGAGGACGTCCACACCTGCCGCCTTGACGTCGTCGGCAGTGAGACGCTCCGCGATGATCTTCGCGCCCTCAATGGTGCGCTCCTGGCGCTCCTTGAACTCTGGAGTGCCGGCGAACTTCATGGCCACGGCCTTCGCCGCGACTGCGTGCATGAGCGGGCCGCCCTGCTGACCTGGGAATACAGCGGAGTTGAGCTTCTTCGCCCACTCCTGCTTCGCCAGAATCATGCCGGAGCGTGGGCCGCCCAAGGTCTTGTGGACGGTGGTGGAAACAACGTCTGCGTGCGGAACCGGAGATGGGTGCAGGCCGGCGGCAACCAGGCCGGCAAAGTGCGCCATGTCCACCCACAGCTTCGCGCCGACCTCATCCGCAATGGAGCGGAATGCGGCGAAATCCTGCTGGCGTGGGTACGCGGACCAGCCGGCGATCAGCACCTGAGGCTTTTCCTCCAGGGCCATCTCGCGGACCTTGTCCATGTCCAGGCGCATCGTCTCTGGATCAACGCCGTATGCGGCAACTTCGTACAGCTTGCCGGAGAAGTTGAGGTGCATGCCGTGGGTCAGGTGACCACCGTGGGCCAGGGAAAGGCCCATGATCTTCTCACCTGGGTTTGCCAGGGCCATCAGCACAGCGGCGTTTGCCTGCGCACCGGCGTGGGGCTGCACGTTTGCAAACTCGGCGCCAAACAGAGCCTTTGCACGATCGCGCGCGAGGTCCTCCACAACGTCAGCGTTTTCACAGCCGCCGTAGTAACGGCGCCCTGGGTAGCCTTCGGCGTACTTGTTCGTAAACACCGAGCCCTGAGCCTGCAGGACTGCGCGTGGCACAAAGTTTTCCGATGCAATCATTTCCAGGGTGTTGCGCTGGCGGGCCAGCTCCCCGGAGATAGCACCCGCTACCTCAGGGTCGAACTCGCTCAGTTCTTGGTAGCGAATGTCTTGTGTCATGGCAAAGCCAAACCTTTCAGTTGGAACTTTCAAAGTGAGCGCACCTTCCCGGCACCCGCCGAGTGGCAGCTACCAAAGCCACCAGTGCGCTGTTGTGACAATCCCGATGCGGCATGAGTCAAGGCCCAAGTGTAATGCCTAGATCTCAACGAACTCAAAGGGAGCCGACGTGCGCATGGGCCAGAGGAATGCAGGCTACTGGCGCGCGGGAGGAGGCAGGAGACCGGGGCTACCCATGGAGCAATTTCGCTACTGCACGTCAAGCAGGCACAATGGGGGCTATGGCTCGTATCAAGGACTCCTCGCCATACCTCGACTTTGATCGGGACGCATGGCGCATGCTGCGGCAATCCATGCCCCAGGTGCTCACCGAAGAAGAGGTGGTGGAGCTTCGCGGTATCGGTGAAAACATCGACCTTGAGGAAGTGGCGGAAGTCTACCTCCCGCTTTCCCGTTTAATCCACATGCAAGTCCAGGCGCGCCAAGAACTCATCTCCCTCACCGAGGCCTTTCTTGGTGAAGAGCCCGCGCACGTGCCGTTCATCATCGGTGTTGCAGGTTCCGTCGCGGTGGGAAAATCTACCACTGCACGCCTCCTCCAGGTGCTGCTGCAGCGCTGGGAATCCCACCCGCGGGTGGACCTTGTCACCACCGACGGCTTCCTGTTCCCCGCCTCTGAACTCACCAAGATGGGGATCATGAACCGCAAAGGCTACCCAGAGAGCTATGACACCCGCGCGTTGCTGCGCTTTGTCACAGACGTGAAATCCGGCAAGGCCAACGTGAGCGCCCCGGTGTATTCCCACACCGCATACGATCGCGTACCGGACGAACACATCTTGGTGAACAGGCCGGACATCCTCATCCTGGAGGGCCTGAACGTACTGCAAACCGGCCCCACGCTCACGGTGTCAGACCTCTTTGATTTCAGCGTGTACGTGGATGCGCATACCACTGACATCGAGCGCTGGTACATTGACCGCTTCCTGGAACTGCGCAGCTCTGCCTTCCGCGCCCCCGGCGCGCACTTTTCCCACTACGCGGACATGACGGACAAGGAAGCTATCGCGGAGGCTCGCCGTATCTGGCAATCAATTAACCTCCCGAACCTCGTGGAAAACATCTTGCCCACCCGCGTTCGTGCCTCACTCGTGCTGGCCAAAGGTGCTGATCACCTGGTCAAGCGGGTCCGGATGCGCAAACTCTAGCGCAGGGATTGCACCCACTGGACAATCGGCTGGAGCTCCGCAAAATCCATACGGTCAGTGTCAGTGCCCATCGCTGCGATCATTGCTTTGTCATTCGCAGATTTCACCGGCTTCGCGCGCAGCATCGTGCTGATAGAGGCCAGGGTGGCGCGGTGGGCGGTGCTCATGGTGCTGAACTCCAACTTGCCCGGCAGGTAAAAGCGGGCTACGTGTTCCGGCACCAGTTTGCGCAGGGAGTCTTTTTCGCGGGCAACATCGAGAAGGGTCATACCCACAGCCGCCACCGCTACCGGCCTGCCTTGAATCTTCCTTGCATAGGTAGCGGCCTGCACCACCGGCCCGTGGACCGGGGAAAGGGCGATGACCGGGGTGGCGTCGTCGGGAAGCGGAACTTCCAAAGGGTGCGCGGAAGTATTCAGCAACCCTGCGAGATGCTCGGCATAGGTCTGCGTGGAGCCGTAGACGGAGAAGTAGCGGATATGTACCTGCATGATTATTTGCCAAACCTGCGGCTGCGCTTGGAGTAATCGCGCAATGCGCGCAGAAAGTCAGTGCGGCGGAATGCCGGCCAGTAGGTGTCAGTGAACCAGATTTCGGAATAGGCGGATTGCCACAAAAGGAACCCGGAAAGGCGCTGCTCGCCGGAAGTGCGGATCACGAGGTCCGGGTCTGGCTGCCCCGATGTGTAGAGGTGCGAGGAAATCGCGTCCACGCTTAACTTGTTCGCCGCCTGCTCCAGCCCACTACCAGCCTGGGCCTCTTCGAGCAGGTACGAGCGCACGGCGTCTACAATTTCCTGGCGCCCGCCGTAGCCGACGGCAACATTGACGTTCACCCCAGTGTGTGAAGCGGTGGTATCTGCTGCCTCGCGCAGGCGGCGCGCAACTGGCTCGGGCAGCAAGTCAAGGTGCCCCACTAGGCGCACGCGGCAGTTCGTCTCTTTCAGGGCGAGCTCATCTACCACATCGCCGATGATGTCAAACAAGAGGTCCAGCTCGGAGGAATCGCGCCCCAAGTTCTCCGTTGAAAGCAGGTACACGGTGACGAGCTGCACGTCCGTGGTTTGACACCAGCGCACCATCTCGCCGATCTTCTTCGCTCCCACCCGGTGCCCGTGGGACACGTCCGCAAAGCCGGCCTCGATTGCCCAGCGGCGATTGCCGTCACACATGATCGCCACATGCTGCGGCTGTGCCACGCCTTCAAGCTCGCGCAAAAGCCGGCGCTCGTACAGCGGGTAGAGCACCTGGGAAACGATTGCGCGAAGCTTCTTTGGCACGGTTGGCTCTCCTAGAACCAGTACTTCTTGCGCTGGTCCAGTACGCCGGCCTCTGCCATGGCAGCATCAAGCGCCGCTGCGTCAAAAGGATCAATGCCGTGAGTCTCAGCGAACATGCGGCGGCGATTCATCCGGCTGTAACGGCGATGAAACGCCCAACCAATGAACAGCACTGCCACCAAGAGCGCAACCACTACGAACCAGCCCACCGGTGATGCCTTACCAAACTCCGAGCCCACAGGGCCAGGGCCTTGTTGGGCCAAAAAGTGCAGTTGATCAATCATCGCAGGCAGTCCAGCTTTCACTCGAGGTGCTGCACATTATCAGTGCAGCATGATTTTGCAAGCAGTGCATTTTGCTCTCTTGAGTCTACGATACCCCTCGGCGTCTGCGTACAGCACGCAGGTACCACGCAGGTACAAGGGTGGGAACCACTGCAAGCAGCGGTTGCAACCCGCGCATCCCCTTAGAGCCCAGCAAAGAGATCCGTTTCCGGTAGTTCGGTGCTCACCCTCGTCCGCGCCAGCTCGAACTCCTCGGTGGGCCACAGGCGACGTTGGACGTCGGTAGGCGTTGCAAAGAACGCCCCGGCTGGGTCGATCTGGGTTGCGTGGGCGCGCAGGGCGGCGTCGCGCGCGTCAAAGAATTCGGCAGCGTCGATCTGGGTGGTCACTCGCGCCATGATGTCTGCCTTGTGCTCCTCCCAGCGCGCCAGCATGTCCTCATACGGGCTGGGTTGCTGCTGGCTGAGGAGCAAATCGTGAAACATCTTCATACGCTGGCGGATAAAGCCATGCGTGTAGTAAAGCTTCTTCGGCTCCCAGGGTTCCCCCAACTCCAAGTGGTAGGTGGGATCACCCGCGCGTTCCCAAGCGATCATGGAGACCTCATGGACTTTCAGATGGTCAGGGTGCGGGTATCCCCCGTTTTCGTCGTAGGTAATGATCACCTCTGGGCGAAACTCCCGAATCACTTGCACTACCTTTTGCACCACCTCATCGGTATCTGCGAGGGCAAAGCAGCCTTCCGGCAACGGTGGCAAAGGATCACCCTCGGGCAGGCCGGAATCCACATATCCAAGCCACCGGTGGTGCTGCACTCCGAGCGCGCTGATCGCTTGCGCCATCTCCTCTTTCCTGATGGCGGTGATGTTTTCCAGAACCCCTGGCCGGTCCATGGCTGGGTTGAGAATGTCTCCGCGCTCGCCACCCGTGCAGGTGAGCACCATCACCTCGTGGCCAGCGGCTGCGTACTTGGCCATCGTCGCTGCACCCTTGCTCGACTCATCATCAGGGTGTGCATGGATTGCAAGGAGGCGGTGAGATCCCACGGTTGATGTGCCTTTCAAGACAAAATTCAAACTCGGTAGTTACGGTGAAGGCGGCGTGCGCCAGTGCAGGTTCCCATAGTAGCGCCCGAATGCGGCGGGAAGAGACTTCAAAAGCGTACCGACGCCACCCTCTTGCCCAATTCCCTTTGGCTCCCTTTAACAAAATGCACCTGACTAGTTGCGCCTGGCAAGGGGGGTAAGATCAATGGCCGAACAGACAAAACTTTCACACGCACACTTTGCAAGATCATTCTGCCTGCACGCTGTGCGACCTACCGGAACTTTGGGAGACACCACTGTGAGCACCACCCGCCCTCAACCCGGAAACTCCGGTACCGCCGGTAACTCCACCACTCACGGCCCCCGCGCCAGGTACGGAACCGGAAAGGCAAGTGCAACCAAAGGCTCGCTGTCCGGCAAACTCATTGCCATTTTCATGCTGGTGATGTTGGTGGCAATTGTGATCGCGTTTGCTAAGTACTTGGGGTCTACTGCGAACAAAACCATCAACGGGCAAGTAGCCAACGTGGAGGTGATTGACGACTCCACCTTCCAACTCACCTTCGACATTTCCCGTAAAGACACCGAGCGGGACTACTACTGCATTGTCACCGCATTGAACTACGACATGGCCGAGGTGGGCCGCCGCGAGCTCATCATCCCCGCTGGTGGCGTGGCGGATGAACGCTACAGTACCCAAATCCACACCAGGGAGCCCGCGGTTTCCGGCAATGTGTACGGCTGCTCAGAGAACATCCCCTTCTATCTGGATGTGCCAACGCGCTAATTCGGGAGAAGGTTGCAACCCGATCCGCTGCAACCACCACCAAACCCGCTGGTGAATTGTGCTAGGGTTGGAGTATTCGCGGCACGCGTAGTGCCGCATTTCTTCATTTTCACCTCAACGATGTAAAGGTTTTTCACAATGGCTGACAATCAAAAGCAGTACATCACGCCGGAGACCAAGGCGAAGCTGGAAGAAGAGCTCAACGCCCTGATCGCCCACCGCCCAGTGGTTGCCGCTGAGATTAACGAGCGCCGCGAAGAGGGTGACCTCAAGGAGAACGCTGGCTACGACGCCGCCCGCGAGATGCAGGACCAGGAAGAGGCTCGCATCAAGCAGATTTCTGAGATCCTTGCGAACTCCACCACCGAGCGCGCTGGCATTGTGGAAGGCGTTGCACACGTGGGCACCGTGGTGCACGTGTACTACAACGGCGACGAAGACGATAAGGAAACCTTCCTCATCGGTACCCGCGCCGCAGCATCTGACAACAAGGACCTGGAGACCTACTCCGAGCAGTCCCCTCTCGGCGCCGCTATCTTGGGCGCAAAGGAGGGCGAGACCCGCGAGTACACCGCTCCTAGCGGCGCAACCATCTCCGTGACCGTGGTCTCCGCAGAGCCTTACGACTCCACGAAGGCAGCCACCCTGCGCGGCAGCAACTAAGACGGCACCACTTTGACAAGCAAGTTTGCGCTCGCGCTCGGATTCGGGGTTGCGGCAGCCACTTTGGCTGCCTGCAGCCCCTCTTTAGAGGTGGACTCCCCTACGAAAGTAGCTACCGCCACCGAGGGTCGCGCCGTGCCCACTTTGGCAAACGTTGGCTACATTGACTGCGTGGGCACCGCCGAGCGAGCACCTAGCAGTGTCACGGTGGACTGCCAGCACGGCTCGGACGTGGTGGAGGGCATCACCTGGGAGTCTTGGGGCAACACCCGCGCGGTGGGCACCGGCACCCGGATCCAAGGCCAAGGGGCGCATACCCGTTCCTTCAAGGTAAGAGTCACCCTGAGCAGCCCAGTGGAATCGGGGTTCGGCCAGGTGTATTCCACGGTCAGCACCACACATATCTTGGGCAAATAAAAAAACCGCACCTCCCCAAGGTGCGGTTTCTTATTTGCTTATTAGCGCTGCTGGAAGTAGCTGAGCAGGCGCAGGATCTCGGTGTAGAGCCACACCAGGGTAACGGCTAGGCCGAGCGCCACGCCCCATGCCATCTTGGCTGGTGCACCCTGGCGGATCAGCTTGTCTGCGGTGTCAAAGTCCTGCAGGAAGCTCAGAGCCGCCAGCCCAATGCACACAAGGGAGAAGATGATGGCGAGCATGCCGCCGTCACGCAATGGGGAGCCCATGCCGAGCAGGGCCATGATCAAGTTGCCCACGGAGAGCACCAGTACACCAATAATGCCGGCGGTGAGCAGGCGGGTGAACTTCGGGGTGACCTTGATGGCGCCGGTCTTGTACACGTAGAGCATGCCCAAGAACACGCCGATGGTACCCAGGACAGCTTGGCCGATCAGGGCGCTTGCAGAAGCACCAGCCACCATGGTGTTGGTGAACAGGAAGGAAATGCCACCAACGAACAAGCCCTCAAAGGCTGCGTAGATCAGGGTGACGGCAGCGGAGCCGAACTTCTTGCCAAAGGTGCCCACCAGCACTGCGATCAAACCACCAATTGCACCAACAAAAGTGAGCAAGGTGCCGAGTGCCACGCTGACAAACACTGAGATGCCAAAGTTCACCACTGCAAAAGCAATGATCACGCCGAGGGTGATGCCGGTCTTGGAGACCACGTCATCAACCGTCATTGGGCGCTCATCAGCGTAGGCAGCGGGCTGAGCCATCCCCGGTGCCATTCCTGGCGCACCGTATTGGTCAAATGGGTTGTACTGCTGCTGTTGCATCTGACGCTGGCGGGGATCCACCAACGTGTTCATCACTGGATTGCTAGAGCGCATGAAACGCGTTCCTTTCTTCGGGTCATTCTCTTACACAAACGTGGGCGTGTGAAAAATAGTTCCCAAAGGGGTATAAAAAGCACGAAATCCTTTCCATATTTCAGCCGCCGCCTCCCACAACTTCCAGCTACACGCCCTGAAGGGACTTCGATTCAAGGGAGGGAAGCACTCCAATTTCCAGCACATCATCCAGACTGTGACCTGCAAAATCAAGTGGAACAGGGAGGGCAACCGAGCCCGCCGCCACATCAATCCTGGTGCGGGTTCCAGCCGGCAGCGTTGCGGTATCACCCGCGGAGATGAAGCGGCAATACTCCGGCGTGGTCACGGTTGCCGTGCCGCGGTACATCCACAGTGAAACATCCTTGCTCGCGTGCGCCTCAAACGTTGCTCCTGGTACCGGAAACGGAATTGGCGGCACCTTTCGGGGCTCTGATCCCTGGCGCACAAATTGCGCGGGGCTTTGCCCCGTGTGCCTGCGAAATGCCCTGGTGAGCGAACTTGGGGCGCTGAACCCTACCGCCCTGGTGGCGTCGGCAATGCTCACCCCCTCTTCGATCATCTCGGCGGCGCTCACAACACGCACCGCTGCGCGCCACTCTGCAAAGCAGAGGCCCGTGTGTTGCAGGAATTGGCGCTGTAGGGTGCGCTCGCTGACAAATTCTTGTGCGGCGAATTCGCGTAACGACGTGCCCAGCGCCGGCCTGCGGAACAATTGCAGGGCCACGGAATGTGCCTGCGGGGCGTGGCTACGCGGCGGAACAGTGGGGATGGGAAGCGCAACGTCGGCGCTACGGAGTGTCTTGACCCAGGAGGATGCAGGTTGGCCAAGGAGGCTGCGGGAGAACTCGTGAAGCCAGGCCTCATCCCATTGTGAACCGAGATCAATCTTGGAGCTGGCGCCGCTCATGCTTACCCCCAACGGCGAAAAGCTCAGCGCCTTGCCAGTGCCCTTTCCGGTACCCTTTCCGATACCCGTGACAATGCCTCCTTGCGGGGCGATCCCAAGCTCCCCCTGACTGAGGGGAAGAATCTTATCGGGCGCATTGAGCGTGACTGTGCCTTCCAGGCACCACAGCAACAAAGTCATACACCTACCCTATCAAGCGAATGTAGGTTAGGCTAACTTTTCTTCCACTGTGGTGCGTTAAGCGCTGCGCCGCTGCCCGTAGACCGTGGCGCCTCGCCCGCCGCCAAGTGCGCGGCTGCCCCTGATGAAAGATCTGAGATCGCTCGGGGTTTCGTCGCGCACGTATCGCCATGAACTTCCCTGATATGGGTCAGCGATGCCCAAGGTGTAGCAGGTGTGGGTGCCCTCCAATACTCCCTGGGAGGGACTGGTGGACACGGAAGAAAGTTGCGTTTGCTGCGAATTCATATGCAGAGGCTAAATCCGCATACTTGCCATGCAATTCCATTTTGCTTGTAATTTACTGTGAATAACCTTAAGCCTTGATGGTGATTGCTGCGTCTTTGCGGATCTGGTCACAAAACACCAGCATCCACGGCTTTCCCACCACCTCAGAAGTAGGCTTGACACCATTCCGTCCGCTGCGGCTCACAGACGAAAGAGTTCCTCATGACCTACTTTGACCTTCCCTTCCAAGCAGATGAGCTCACCGACGAAGCCATCTTTGCCGCCCACGAAGGTGGAAAACTCGCAGTCACCTCTGCCCGCCCACTGCGCTCGCGCCACGACCTCTCACTGGCATACACCCCAGGCGTTGCGCGGGTATGCACCGCAATTGAGGAAGACCCGAGCCTTTATCCTCGATACACCGGCGCCGGGCGCACGGTTGCAGTGATTTCCGACGGCACCGCGGTCCTAGGGCTGGGCAACATCGGACCTCAAGCCGCCATGCCGGTCATGGAGGGAAAATGCCAACTCTTTGCCTCTTTTGTGGATGTGAATGCGATCCCGATCGTGGTCAATGAAACTGATCCTGACAAGCTGATTGCGGCGATCGCGGCCATTGCCTCCTCCTTCGGGGCAATCAATCTGGAGGACATTTCTGCCCCGCGCTGCTTTGAAGTGGAGCGCCGCCTGGATGAAATGCTGGACATCCCCGTGTTCCACGATGACCAGCACGGCACCGCCATCGTGCTCACCGCAGGCATCAAAAACGCCTGCAAACTCACCGGGCGCAACCTGAGCAACCTGCGGATCGTCATCTCCGGAGCGGGGGCAGCGGGCATCGCCTGCTGCAAGATGCTGCTGGAGGCCGGCGTGAAAGACATCATCCTGCTGGACTCCCAAGGAGTAATCCATCCTCAGCGCGAAGGCGGCCTGATCCCAGTGAAAGCCGAGATCGCAGAAATTACGAACCCGCGCCGGGTCACCGACCGCTCCCAGGCATTCGACGGTGCCGACGTCTTCATTGGCCTTTCCCGTGGACATGTAGGGGAAAACCTCCTGCAACGGATGGCGCCCAAGCCCTTCCTGTTTTCCTTGGCAAACCCCGATCCAGAGATTGAGCCGGAACTCGCTCAGCAGTACGCCTCGGTGGTGGCAACGGGCCGTTCGGACCTGCCCAACCAAATCAACAACGTGTTGGCCTTCCCAGGTATCTTCCAAGGTGCCCTGAACGCCGAGGCGCGGTCCATCACCCCAGCGATGAAGCTCGCCGCCTCCGAGGCAATTGCATCCATTGTGGGCGAAGAGCTTGCAGCCGACTACATCATCCCCTCAGCCCTGGACACCCGCGTGGCACCCGCGGTTGCCGCTGCGGTGGAAAAGGCAGCCCTCGCGGAGCAACCCGCTTCGCAGCGTAATGCCTAACTATTTTCGTGCCTATCTCCGGCCGTGGCTACGAAGCCGCACGTGATTGCCCCTCGAATCCTTGCCTGCCTAGGTAAATTTCAAGGCTGTTGAAAGAGCGCAGGCCGGGGTTGAGTGGGCGCTCCTGGGCGTTGGTCAATAGGACGTGGAAATCCGCGGATGCTCCAATGAAATTTCCGCGCCCCCAAAATTGCTTTGAACTGTGCTTATACAGCTTTGCCATGGCTTGAACCACTGAAGGCCAAAAAGGACCACTTTCGGGTATTAACATCCCGATCCCGGCAATAGTCCACAATGGTGCAATCTGGTTACTGCTTAAGAAACGCTCTTGAATCGGCCTGAGTTTTTCGGAGACTACAGGTAAAAGCCTTACTGGGCTTTTCGGGTGGTGTTGAATTCCTCGTAGTCCTGCTCGTATTCGATCGGGGGAACGTCACCGATCGACGAGTGCAGAC
>NZ_JANIKJ010000030.1:0-12953 GCF_024580965.1 Corynebacterium kozikiae | reverse complement strand
TGTGTCGGTGGTTATAGCGTCGGGGTCACGCCCGGTCCCATTCCGAACCCGGAAGCTAAGCCCGACAGCGCTGATGGTACTGCACCCGGGAGGGTGTGGGAGAGTAAGTCACCGCCGACCTAAAACTTCAAAACAAGTGATGATGCGGGGCGCCCCAACAGGCACCCCGCATCATTTCTTTTTACATACCCAAAAACAGGGTAATGGGAAACGGACAGCCAATACGGGGCCGTAGTTTATCCCCCAGGATCACAGGCCCTCAAGACCCCTAAAGGCCCTCCCATGCGTAAATCCGGGCAAACCCTGATGGCAAGCTGGGCCTCAAACGTGTTGAATAGACAATGTTGCATGCTCAGCATGCGTAAATTGCACAAGACGCGCCCCAAAGAACCACGGACGCGCCTGAGATACGGAGAACTAATAATCATGACCAATCCGCAGCAGCGCGCAGCCGCGCATGCTCAAGCCCTCACAAAAGTGTACGGCCAAGGTGAAACCGCTGTAACCGCAATTAACAACATTGACGTTGAGTTCATTGCCAACGAATTCACCGCGATCATGGGCCCCTCCGGCTCCGGCAAGTCCACACTCATGCACTGCATGGCTGGCCTCGACACCGCTTCCTCCGGCGCAACCTACATCGGCGACGTCAACCTCTCCCAACTCCGAGACAAGGAAATGACGGCCCTTCGCCGAGACCGCCTGGGCTTCATCTTCCAGTCCTTCAACCTGGTGCCAACCCTGACTGCGGCTGAAAATATCACCCTGCCAATTGACATTGCAGGCAAGAAGGTAGACAAGGCCTGGTTCAACGAAGTCACCGAGCGCCTCGGCCTTGCCCACCGCCTCGGGCACCGCCCCGCTGAGCTTTCCGGCGGTCAGCAGCAGCGCGTCGCCTGTGCCCGTGCCCTCGTGGCTCGCCCAGACATCATCTTCGGCGACGAACCCACCGGCAACCTGGACTCCAACTCCTCCGCAGAAGTGCTGAGCATCCTGCGCACCGCCGTGGACCAAGACGGCCAAACCGTGGTGATCGTGACCCACGACCCCCGCGCAGCCTCCTACGCAGACCGCGTGATCTTCCTGGCGGATGGCCGCATTGTGCAGGAATTGCGTAACCCAAGCGCGGAGGAAATTCTGAGCACCATGGCTCACATCGAGGATGTGCACTAAATGGCATCGCACTCAGTAGACACTCAATCAAGTTCAAAGGCCATGTACCGTGTCTCCTGGCGTTCCGTGGCCTCGCACAAGGTACGCCTGCTGCTCACCGTTCTCGCGGTGGTTCTGGGTACCGCGTTCGTGTCCGGGTCGATGATGTTCACCAAGGCTCTCGGTGATACCTTCGATTCCGCCGTCAGTTCCCAAATGGCCTCCGTAGACGCGGTAGTCAATGGCAACACCGCCCCCGTGACGGTAGATACCCTCAACACACTGCGTGAGGATTCTCAAGTTGGCAAAGTAAACCTCAACGGTTCGCAGACCGTGGTGGTGGCCACGGAAGATCGCCAGCCGTTCCAAACTGGTGCGGCCAGCCCCATGGTGAGCGTGTGGTACAACCCGGATGATGCCGTGGTGAGCGGCGAAACCCTCGTGGAGGGCGAGGCTCCCGCGGGTGCGGACCAAGTTGTGGTGAACGAGGCCGCGGCCAAGGAATACAACATCACGGTGGGGCAGAGCCTTATCGTGGTGGATAGCCTCGGGCAGCGTAACGTTACCGTCAGCGGTCTTTATGCCGTAGAGGGCGCTAGCCACCCAAGCATCAACATGGCCATGGCGGAGCAGGCGTACCTTGAGCGCTATGTGCCGGATGGTCTCGTCGGTAGCCTCACCGTTGCCGGCACCGGGGAAGACCCTCAGGCCCTCGTGGAGCACCTGCGCGGCGTGTACCCAGATTTCAATGTGGAAACTGGTGAAACCCTCGCTGAGCAAGCCACCGAGGCCATGAAGTCCGCGCTGAGCTTTGTGAACTACTTCCTGGTGGCGTTCGGGTTGATCGCATTGCTGGTGGGCACGTTCATCATCGCCAACACCTTCTCCATGATCGTGGCACAGCGCCTGCGTGAGTTTGCGCTGCTGCGTGCGCTGGGTGTGTCGCGGCCGCAGCTCACGAAGTCCGTGGTGTTTGAAGCGGTGATTGTGGGCATGATTGGCTCAGCGATCGGCATCCTCGGCGGCATGGGCCTGGTGCTCGGTATCCAAGCGGTGATGAAGGCCTTCGGCATGGACCTGCCGAGCATGGAGCTTGGCCTGAGCGTGAACAGTGTACTCGTGCCGTTCGTGCTGGGCGTGTTGGTCACGGTGGTTTCCGCCTGGGCACCCGCACGCAAAGCCGGTGCCGTGCGGCCAGTAGAGGCAATGCGTTCCACCGAAACCGCCTCAGAGTCCTCCCTGAAGCTGCGCACCATCGTTGGCACACTGGGCATCCTCGCCGGCGTTGGACTGGCGCTACTCGGCGCGCTGAACTCGGACGGCGAGGTGAAGACCCGCGCGATCATCGTCGGCGTGGGTGCGTTCCTGCTGATCGTCGGCGTGTTCTTGGCGTCGCCGGCGATTTCCATCCCGGTAGTGGGTGCGATCGGCCGTGTGGTCGGCGCGCCGTTTGGCCAAGTGGGCAAGCTCGCCGCAACGAACTCCCGGCGCAACCCACGCAGGACCGCAACCACCGCTTTCGCACTTACTCTGGGTGTGGCGTTGGTGTCTGCAATCGGCATGCTTTCCGCGACCATGAGCAACTCCATTAAGGACATGGTGAGCTCCGAACTTCGCGCCGACTACTTGGTGTCCGGCCCGGCGGCAAGCTCCATCCAGTTCCCCTCTGAGGCAGCAAACGTGATTGCCGAAACCGAGGGTGTGGGCAACGTCGTGTCAATGGGCATGGTCACCGGCGTCACACTGGAGGGCGGCCAGTCCTACTTCGGCGCGGGCATCCCAACGCTTAACGGCGACGTATCCCAGGCAGTCAACATCGAAGGCCTGGAGGGCTCCGCGGACCTCAGCCAGCCAAACACTATGATCGCCGCAAAGACTTATGTTGAGCAGCAGGGTTGGGCACTCGGCGATTCCATCGCAATCCTCGACTCCACCGGCGCCGAGATCGGCACGGTAGAGATCATTGGCACGTATACGGAAAGTCCGATTCTGGGCACTTTCGACGTCTCCACGTCCACCTTCGCCGACACTCAGGTGGACTCAATGGCGATGGGCGCGCTGGTTACCGGCGACGGCTCGGTTTCCCAGCAGCAGCTCGGCGACAACCTCAAAGCGGACGTAGCCGACTTCCTGGTGGTGCGCGTGCAGTCATCGGAGGAATACGCGGGTGAGCAGGCAAGCATGGTGAGCCAAATGATGAACGTCATCTACGGCCTCCTCGGCTTGGCCGTGGTGGTTGCAGTGCTTGGCATCATCAACACCCTGGCGCTGAACGTGATCGAGCGTCGCCAGGAGATCGGTATGCTGCGCGCCGTGGGTACGCAGCGCAACCAGATCCGACGCATGATCGTGGTGGAATCCCTCCAGATCGCCCTGTACGGCGCGGTCCTCGGCGTGGTGGTTGGCCTGGGCCTCGGCTGGGCCTTCCTCAAGGCGCTCTCCGGCTCTGGCCTGGACAGCATCTCGGTTCCATACACCGAAATCGTGTGGCTGCTCGTCGGCTCCGGCGTGGTGGGTGTGCTGGCCGCACTGTGGCCCGCGCGCCGAGCCGCAAAGACGCCGCCGCTGGACGCAATCGCGGATTAGCACAACACAAGGGCAGTGAGTGGAAGTTGCACTCGCTGCCCTTTTGGTATGCGGTGGCGGCCGTTAAGCCCCGAACGCCACTAACCCACACACCACCTGGGCCAGGAGATACCCGCTGGCCCGCAGCCACTTACCGCCGGCAATTTTTGCTTGGAGCTCACCGGCCAGCGTGGACCAGGTGGAAAGCGCCCCTGCGAGTCCAGCGCCCAGCAGTAAATATTGGGTGGAGTCAGTTCCAGTTCCGGTCCTCATCACCTGCCCAAGCAGCCAGCAGGCGGCGGTGTTGGCAATCAGCGTGCCAAACGGGAGTTTACTGAGCAGATAGCGCGCGGCGCCCCCAATCGCGCCACCCGCAAAAACCCAGATCACGGTGTCTAGACCAGCCATCGTTGCCCCGCTTTGCGGAGAGCAGTTCCGATGAACACCGCCACTACGCACCCCAGCGCCGGAAGCAGCAGGTGTTCCCCCAGTCCGCCCCAGGAGGAGGTGGCGCTGTGGGCGTCGGCAAGCATGATGTAGCCGGAAAAGCTGGTGAACCCTCCCAGGAAACCCGTGCGCCAGAACGCGGAAGGCTTCAGCATGCCAAAAGCAAGGCAACCGATGAGGTTGAGCACAAGCAAGGGGCCTGGCATGAGGGAGCGGGTGGCGGCGCCGAGTCCGGAGCCGAGCGCCACGAGAAGAAGGTTCATGGGTTTACTGTAGCGCTCGGGCGGGAAAGGGAAACCGGTCACGTTCGGCTGCAAAAATGCGGGAAACGCGCAATGATTGGGGATAAGCGTTTGCGCTTCCGAGAAAGTTGTCCCACAAAGGAGTTTTCATGGCACATCCCCGCGCAGGTCAGCCGGCACTTCCCGAGGATCTTATTGATATCGCGGAGCTTGTGACCGCGTATTACACCCGCACACCCGACCCGGAGAACCCGGATCAGCAGGTTGCGTTTGGCACCTCCGGGCACCGCGGTTCCTCGTTGGACACTGCGTTTAATGAGCACCACATTCTGGCCACCACGCAGGCGATTGTGGAGTACCGCCAGGCGCAGGGCATCACGGGGCCGGTGTACATTGGCCGCGACCCGCATGCCCTTTCCGAGCCCGCGCAGATTTCCGCGATGGAGGTGCTGCTTGCACACAATGTGGAGGTGCTGGTGGACTCGCGGGGGCGCTACACCCCAACACCTGCGGTTTCCCACGCCATCCTGAGCCACAACGCCTCCAAGCCGGCCGCGCTTGCCGACGGCATCGTGATCACCCCATCCCACAACCCACCTCGTGACGGCGGCTTTAAGTACAACCCGCCAAACGGTGGCCCTGCGGATACCGACGCCACCGACTGGATCGCAGCCCGCGCCAACGAGCACCTGCGCGCTGGCCTGAAGGACGTGAAGCGCACCAGCGTGAATGGCGTGCTGGACCCTCGTGCCGGCACCTTCGACTTCCTGGACAACTACGTGGCCGACCTGCCAAACGTGGTGAACCTGGATGCCATTAAGGCCTCGGGGCTCTCCATCGGCGCGGACCCAATGGGCGGCGCCTCCGTGGACTACTGGGGCGCGATCGGGGAGCGCTACGGCCTCAACCTCACCGTGGTGAACCCTCTGGTGGACGCCACCTGGCGCTTCATGACCTTGGACACCGACGGCAAGATCCGCATGGACTGCTCCAGCCCGAACTCTATGGCGTCGCTGGTGCACAACCGCACGAAGTTTGACATCGCCACCGGTAATGACGCCGACGCCGACCGCCACGGCATCGTCACCCCAGACGCCGGCCTCATGAACCCCAACCACTACCTGGCCGTGGCCATCGACTACCTCTTTGCCAACCGCCCCGGCTGGGGCCTCGAGACCGCCGTGGGGAAGACGCTGGTGAGCTCCTCAATGATCGACCGCGTCGTCGACGCCCTCGGCCGCAAGTTGGTGGAGGTGCCAGTGGGCTTCAAGTGGTTCGTGCCGGGGCTGGTGGATGGCTCGGTGGGCTTCGGTGGCGAGGAATCCGCAGGTGCGTCGTTCTTGCGTCACGACGGCACCGTGTGGTCCACAGACAAAGACGGCATCATCCTCGACCTCCTGGCTTCTGAAATCACCGCCGTGACCGGCAAGACGCCTTCGCAGCGCTACGCCGAACTGGCCGAACAGTACGGGGCGCCCGCCTACGCGCGCACCGACGCTGAGGCCAACCGCGAGCAGAAAGCCATTTTGAAGAAGCTTGCCCCGGAGCAGGTCACCGCCACTGAGTTGGCCGGCGAGCCCATCGTGGCAAAGCTCGTCGCGGCACCTGGCAACGGTGCGGCGATTGGCGGACTCAAGGTGGCTACTGAAAATGCGTGGTTCGCGGCACGTCCTTCCGGTACTGAAGATAAATACAAGATCTACGCCGAGTCTTTCCGTGGGGAAGATCACCTAGCGCAGGTGCAGAAGGAAGCCCAGGAGCTCGTGAGCAGCGTTCTGCAAGCTCAGAGCTAGTATCCAACCTTTGATTGAGAAACGTTGGGGCGCCCGATGGATGCGGCGCTCCAACTTTTTTGCCATCAGATCGGCATAAAATGCGCTCCGTTTCAGTATCTGCAGTTTTCAGTGCTGGTTTCCTCCATTAAGGTGTGAGGGCGTGAGCACACTTTCAACCAATGAAGCAGCCAGCCCGGAGGCGGGCAAGCTGAGAGGGAGGGTCAATAGGACCCTCATTTTGGACATCATCAGTGCGGTAGCGCGTTTCTACATGGCCTACATCTGGATCCGCGCGGGCGTCTCCAAACTGGGGAGCCGCGTGGAAGTGGTCCAGTCCGTTGAGGGCTACGACATCTTCAGCCCCACCTGGGCCCAGTGGATCGCCACCGTAATCGCGCCGCTGGAAATCGCCGGCGGCATTCTTCTGCTGTTGGGTGTGTTCCTCCGCAAGTCTGGCTGGCTTTCCACCATAGTGATTACCCTGTTCATCGTGGGTATCGCGCAGGCGTGGGCCCGCGGGCTTGCCATCGACTGCGGCTGCTTTGGCCCAGCCGACCCCACCACCTTGGGCATGAACTACCTCAAGACGATCCTCAGGGACCTGGTCTACATCTTCCTATCGCTGTGGACCGCCTTCCGGCCGTTCAAGAAGTTTGCCATTTACCCCTAACAGCTCCACTGAGTACCAGCGGGTACACTTGTAGAGCTGGTGACGTCGGGAAGCCTTGCCCCTGCGGGTGAGGCACGTTCCCACATTCTTCCCCATAGAGAGAATTGAACAATCAATGAGCAAGATTCAAAATCCAAACCAAAAGTCCAACGGCTTCCTGTGGGCAGTCATTGCGCTCCTGGTGATCGTGGCCGCCGTGGTTGGCTTCATTGTGATGCAGGGCAGCAAGTCTGTGGCGGAGGAGTACGCCAGCCGCGAGCGTGAGGCCGTGGGCTTCACCGCAACCGCAGAGGGCGATACCATCACCCTGGCCTCCGCGAACGCATCCGCCGACGCAAAGACCGTGGACCTCTACGAGGACTACTCCTGCCCTCACTGCGCAGCGCTTGCTGTGGCCACCGACGCCGACATGAAGGCCGCCATCGAGGACGGCTCGATTGTGGTGAACGTCCACCCCCTGAACTTCCTGGACCGCGGCGACGACCGCACCACCGTGGAGGGCCACTCCACCAAGGCTGGCGCCGCTGCCCTCGCAGTGGCACGTTCCGGCAATGCCGAGGCTTATTGGAACCTGCGCACCGTGCTCTTGGAGGACCAGGACGACGCCTACGGTCAGTGGGATAACAACGATCTCGCAGACGTTGCGGCGCAAATGGGTGCCGACGACACCACTGTGGAGTCCATCCGCAACGGCGAACTGATCGGCGACTTCCGCGAAGTAGCCACCGGCAACGCCGACAAACTCAGCACCGAGACCGGTACCGTCTCCTCCCCGCGCGTGTTCATCGACGGCACCGAATTCCAGGGTGACATCAACTCCTGGGTTGCCGCCGCAACCGCGTAGTGAGTTTGTGACCCACTGACACTTTGAGTGAAGGGTCTCTCAGGCCTTGGGCTTGCTCCTTTGAGGGTGAGCCTGGGGCCGTTTTTGTTGGGCTGTTTTTTGTTGGGCTGTTTGGGGTCTGATTTGGGGACCGTTTTGCTGTTGACCTGCCGTTTTGGTGGAAGTCTGTACGGCAAGTAAAATGACCCAAGTATGCAAGCGCGAAACTTGTTTCGCGGCTTTTGTGTGCGGGGCTATGGCGCAGCTGGTAGCGCACCACACTGGCAGTGTGGGGGTCACGGGTTCGAATCCCGTTAGCTCCACCATTAGGACGCTCATTTTGATACAAAGTGGGCGTCCTCTTGTTTTGCCCGGCTGTGTGGCGTTTTGGCTTGTCAGGGCTGGATTTCTGGGGAGTGGCTGGGTGCTGGGTGGGCGTAGCGGGCGATAGATGAGGCTAGTCCGGCTGGTGAATCTGGGCTTCAGGCGGTAGCTCGGGGCGTCGCGACCCCGAGGGCGTCAAAATGTATGAGGCTCCGTCAAAAAGTATCGGGCATCGTCAAATTGTTTAGGGGCTCCGTCAAAAAGTATGGGGTTAGGGAGGGGTTTAGGGTGCCGAATTCACATTTATGAGCGTCGCTTCGTTCGTCTCGTGATATACGTTTCCTAGAACAAGAGGTCCTCGCTCGTGTTTTCCCGAATCCCAAGCTGGCGGAAGATTGAACCGGCCGGGACATTTGCGAGCGCTTTCGGCTCGATCTTCCTGACCGCTGGAGGCAAACTCCACGCGTCTACACGTATTAGGCCACGGAGTCGATGGCTTTCTTAGCGGTCACAAGGTCGGTACCGGTTCGCTTGCGGTATGCCTTGATAGCGGCGACCTTCTGACCCGAGAGGGCAAGGCGCTTCTCCTCAGCTGATACTCAGTAAGGATCGACGTCGTCTGCTTCATCACCGAGACGGGCTTTCAACTGAGCGAGGGTTGCCACGAGGCGTTGGTTTTCGCGGCGCAGCCGCTCGATTTCTTGCGCTTGATGGAGCCATTTGCCCATTGTTGATCCTTTTCGTTGCCGACGACGTGTTTTGTCCAATTGTAGCGAAAGGGGTTGGGGCTTCTCGATCTCTACGACGCTCGGATAGGTCAGCGGGCGGGGCCAACCCTGCGCAAAATCTTGGAATCAAACAGGGTATTGACCCCTTCACGCCCTCCACACCAGGGCACGACGCCCTCGGAAAGGAGGTAGCACCATGGCCAAAGACGGCACCAACAGGGGCGGACGCAGGGTCCGCGCGGGCGCGAAACCCGAGGCGCTCAACGACAAGCTCGCTGCCGGTCGCCCCGCCTCCCGGCTCACCGCACCGGCCGAGTTCGATGTGTTCGATCTGGATGGCACTGATATTGGTGATGGTGCTGTGTTGGCTGGTGAGTCGATGCCAGAACCCGGCGACTACCTCTCGGCCGAGCAGCGCGACGGCCAACCACTGGGCGCGGACCTGGTCTACCGGGAGACCTGGAACTGGCTGGACGAACGCGGCTGCACCGAGTTCGTCTCCAAACGCTTAATTGAGCAGTATGCGCAGGCGTTCGCCCGATACATCCAGTGCGAGCAGGCGATTTCCAAGTTCGGTCTGCTCGGTAAACACCCCACCACGGGCGCTGCGATCGCCAGCCCGTTCGTGGCCATGTCGCAGTCGTTCGGCAAGCAGGCCAACGTGTACTGGTACGAGATCTTCGGCATCGTGCGCGCCACCTGCACCACCGACTACTCCGGCACCACTCCAGGCGATGAGGTCATGGAGCAGCTACTCAAAGCCTCCTCCTAACGCCCCGCAATCCCTGTTTTTCTGGCCTGCCCGGCACCCGGGCGGGCCTTCTTGTTGTTGTTCTCCCTTGTGAAAGGAGCCTCCGCGTGTTGGTAGTGCGAAGTGCTGAATCTGTGTGTATCGGCCACCCTGACAAGCTGTGCGATCTGATCGCAGAGCACATCCTTGATGACATCCTCACCCGCGACCCGACGGCACGCGTGGCCGTTGAGGTCATGGCCACCGGCAGGCGCATCATCGTCACCGGCGAGATCACCACCACCATCCGGCCGCAGCTGCGCCACGCCCCACGTCACCGAAGACCAGATCAAGAACGCGTTCGTCGCAGCCCTGACCGAAAGGGTCACCAGCAACGACGTGCTCGATGACACCATGCTCCTTCTCGACGAAACGGTCTACAACACCCGCGAGCTCGAAACCCAGCAGGCTGAGTTGGGGGAGCGGATCGAAGAAACCATCACGTTGATGAACCAACTCATCACCACCGCAGCATCCACCGTCCACGACCCAGACGACTACGACCGCCGCTGCCACGAGCTCGAAAACCGACACCACCAACTCGAAGCCGAGCACCAACACATCACCTGCCAGATCGACGACCTGCGACACTGCCGAGCCCAAGCCATCAAAGTCCGCGACTACCTCGCCACCCAGCCGCCCCTCGAATACTCCGACCAAGCCTGGAACACCCTCGTCGATCACGCGCGCGTGATGAATACGAATATTCAAATAGTATTCAAGGGGTGGGGAGTATCGGAGGAGCCATGATCTATCCAATTCCCTGAGTTGGTTTCCTGGAGAGTCGAAGAGTACTATCAGGATTGATAATTAGTTATGGCTGTAGTCAAGCAAAGCTGGCTTCTGGATGTTACTTGTCGAAAAGTTCTTCTCGGAACGAGAACTCTCTGTGACGGATCGCAACGGTGTTGATGATGTTAGCGCGAGGGGCTGGTTTGACGCAGTAAAGGAAGCCGTCGGAAATCTACCAACATATCGACACGAAAGCATGGGTCTCCCGGAATCGGTGAATCCCAATTCCATCCCGTCTGACGGCAATCCTGGTGTGTGGCTATTTCGCGGTCAGAAAGATGCTAGTTTCGCATTCACCTCAACGCTCTATCGTCGGTTGCTCGATGCTGTAAATGATGGATTCCAAGTCAGCACACCAAAGGGCTACGAGCAGGCTATGGTCGAAGCCGAGCGTGATTTGCTGAAACAATCAAAGGCAATTGGAATAGGACGTGGGCTTACAGCACTTGAAACTCTGACTTTACTGCAACATCACGGATCTCCGACACGGCTCATCGACGTGACGTCAGATTGGAAGGTCGCTCTATATTTTGCTTGTGAAAGCGACGACAGTAGCGATGGTCGGATCTTTCTTGTGAAGATTGATCCCAAAAGATGGCTACAATTTCCTAAAGCGAAAAGCGAAAATCAACAATCCCTAGAACCCATTTGGCAGGACTATAAAAAAGCTTTCCCTGAAGGCGGTGGCACTGATGAGCGATACAGCTGGCTAAGTGGAACCTGGCCAATTTTGCTACCTTTTTCCGACCCAAGAATGATTTCGCAGCAAGGATTCTTCCTTGTCGGAGGTGTACCTTCGCTCAAGGGAAAGGCCTTGCTTTACACAAGCAAGTGCAGTGATTGTAGTGAGAAAATGTGTTCCTGTGGAGCCGAAAAATATGGAAATATTGGCTCGGCCTTAGACACTCAAGAGGTTCGCCAGATTACTTCACTCGCGATACGATTTGGTGCCGAAAAGAAACGGTTGTCTGATCTTTCCAATGTCAAGTTCAACAACTGGACAGCGATTGGTTACTCCATAAGGGTGCCGCATGAACTCAAACGCGGACTGAGGGATATTCTGCGCAATGACGAGGGTATACATGCCGATTCGCTGTATCCACCATTGCGCGAAACTGTGCGACTTTTCGAGCACGTTGTAACCGAAGCGTTCAATAAATAATCCCGAAAGGGATATTCGGCCCCGAGGTCGAGTGCCTCAGCGATGCCTGGTATTGCACCCACCCTCGCGACTTTTGCACCCACCTAGCCGCTCAATGCACCCACCCAGAGCCTTGTATCAAAATGAACGTCTAAGCAACGGAACACATTTCCCCTGGTCATGATTGACCGGGGGTTTTGTTGTATTTCTTCTGGTTGGCGGGGTGGTATCACTGTGGCACAAGTGGCTTAAGGGACATGAACACATCCATATCAGGGAAAGAATAGGGAAGATGCTCTAGTTCCCTGAAACAATTTGAGGAACACATGCCAGCATGAACGCGCACCCGTCGAGGTTTCGGCAAAATTGCGCGAAAGGGTGCCCGATTCTATGCCGAGTACACCGGCCCAGACAGCAAAATTCACACGACGGGCAATTCATTCGCATACTGAGGTGCGTACCCTTGTGCCACCCCTCGCCCCGCTGGGTCTGGGACGCGTGCGGTGCTGGGGGCGTCGGAAGGCGGTAGGGGGCTGTTTATCTGCCTCTAGTCTCGATCTCATTGACCTCTGCTTGGCTGATTGCCATGCCCTGCGCTATGCCTAAACGAGGTGTATAGGCCTTGAGTAAAAATGCTTACAGGGCCGGCACCACCGCGAATGCGCGTGCAGGGAAACCATCCCCCGCCGCTGGTTTCGGCCACGTAGCCACAATCAGGCCGCCGGCTTCCGGAAGTTGATCCAGATTTGTCATTAATTCAATTTGCCAGCGGTCCTGCTGAAGCCAATACAGCTCACAGGCCAGCTCGCCTTTGTCGATCCACGGGCCCGGATCCGTATCAGTTGTCTCGTGACCAATCGCGGTTATTCCCCGCTCGTTCAGCAAGAACTCGAGCGTCTCTTGGGACCAGCCGGGGCAGTTGCAGTGGCCGTGGGAATCCTTGCCGTACATGTCATTTTCTTCCCATCGCTTCGACCAATCTGACCTCAGCGCAACAAAACTGTGAGCAGGAATCTGACCATTGCGTTCTTCCCAGCGGATGAGGTCATCCACGGTAACGGCATAGTTTGGATTAGCTGCGACCTCATCCACGATGTTGATAACTACCAGCGGAAGAATCATCTCCTCCACAGGCAACTGATCTAAGGTTCTAGCGTTCTCAACAAAGTGCACCGGCGGATCAACGTGTGTACCCCACTGGCCAGGGAACGAATACTTAGTTACGGAAAAACCATCATTTTTTACCGTGAACACAGTCTCATTATTTTGATCAGGCAACGCCGCAAACTTTGGCTGCCCCGGCTCAAATGTGTGTGTGAGATCAACGAACTTGTAGTCCTTTGAGTGAAGCGCCTTAGCGATCTCCCAAAGCTTATGTGAATCGGCCTGAGTTTTTCGGAGACTACAGGTAAAAGCCTTACTGGGCTTTTCGGGTGGTGTTGAATTCCTCGTAGTCCTGCTCGTATTCGATCGGGGGAACGTCACCGATCGACGAGTGCAGACG